>NZ_JABWRA010000023.1:0-91596 GCF_014268705.1 Pseudomonas sp. SWRI179
CGGTGTATCTGAACCCTGAAAGAGAGCTTACTGTGATCGCAAAAGTGGCATAACAAAACGGTGAACGCGACAACTACCTTGAAAAACGCCGCCTTCGCGAGCAGGCTCGCTCCCACGCTGGCGGGTGGTGGAACTTGAGCGCATGACCGCCATAAATCCCCTGTGGGAGCGGGCTCGCTCGCGAAAACGGTTGTTCAGCTTGCATCGATGTTGAATATGCCACCGCCTTCGCGAGCAGGCTCGCACCACACTGGCTGGCGGTGGGACTTGATTGCATGGCCGCCAAAAAATCCCACTGTGGGAGCGAGCTTGCTCGCGATGGCACCGCTACTGCGGCGTGCCAAACATCGCCGTCCAATAGATCCCCGCATCGCTTTTCGGATCGGTCGCATACCCGGCGCCCAATTCGCGGAACTGCGGGTTCATCAGGTTGGCGCAGTGCCCTGGGCTGGCCAGCCAGCCATCCACCACCTTGAGCGCGGTGTCTTGTCCGGCGGCAATGTTCTCGCCGATCAATTGGCCCAGGTAGCCGGCCAGTTCGGCGCGGTCGCCGGGCGTGCGGTTGTCGCGGTCCTTGTGGTCGAAGAAATTGTTGTTGGCCATGGCCCGGGTGTGCGTGACGGCGGCCAGGGCCAGGGTGGCGTTCCAGGCCAGCGGCGTCGTGGCGGCGAAGGCTTCGGTGCCGCAGCGACGCGGCTGGGCGCGGGCGCTGTTGATCAGCTTCAGCAGTTTCTGGCCCTCCGCTTGCCAATCACCCAGGCGCGCCGACAGCAACGGGCGCGCCAGCACGATGCGCCATTCGCGATCCAGGCGGCTGACGCCGATGTCGACGAACTGTGGGTCGAGCACCACCTGGCAGAAGCTTTCCTGCACGGCTTTCATGGCCGATTGCGCATCGCGCGGCCCGGACAGGCTGATGGCTTGCACGTTGACCATGGGATAGGCCGCCCGCGCCAGCGCCTGTTGCAGGTCGCCGATGCCATTGGCCGACAGGATCAGCCGGGAGTCCATCGCCAGCGGCGGCAGCTCCAACGAGGCCTGGCCGGCACAGCTTTGGGATTGGCTGCGGTAAAGGTTGATGGACTCGACCAGTTGCGTCTCTTCGGTGGCCGGGGCGCTGGTGGTGAACGCCAGGCCCAGCGACAGCACGACAAGACCCATGACGGATGAAATGGCACGCATGTAAATCTCCCTTGAGCGGACGGCGCCTATGATGCGCAATTTTTGCCCCGCCGGGGCAACGGTATTCACGCTCTCTTGAAATCCTTGGAACGGTACCGTTGGGCACCGTTCGGGACAATCCTCAAGTAGTGGGATCAGTTTTCAAGCGAATAAGTCCATTTCCGTCGTTTCAAGGCCATAAAAACCTCGATTATCAGCTCATCCAGTTACCCCCATCGACGTTATACGTCTGTGCCACCACGTATTCGCTCTCCGCCGAGGCCAGGAAAATCGCCATTCCGGTGAGGTCCTCTGCGGTGCCCATCCGGCCATAGGGTACTTGCTCCGCAACCTGGCGCTTCTTTTCCCCCTGCGGCAGGTTTTCGTGACGGGCGAACAGCGCGTCCACGCCATCCCAATGCTCGCCATCCACCACGCCGGGGGCGATGGCGTTGACGTTGATCCGATGCTTGATCAGGTCCAGCCCGGCGGACTGGGTCAGGCTGATCACCGCGGCCTTGGTGGCGCAATAGATCGCCACCAGGGGCTCGCCACGCCGGCCGGCCTGGCTGGCCATGTTGATGATCCGGCCGCCATGGCCCTGGCGAATCATCTGCCGCGCCGCCGCCTGCAGCGTGAACAGCGTGCCGGCGACGTTGATGGAAAACAGCCGTTCGTAGCTTTGTCGGGTGATGTCGACGATGGGCGCCAGGTCGAACAGCGCGGCGTTGTTGATCAGGATATCCAGCTTGCCCGCCCGGGCCACCACGGCCTCGATGGCCTGGTCGATCGACACCTGGTCGGTCACGTCCATTTTGACGGCGTAGGCGCAGCCGCCCAGTTCGATGGCGGTGGCCTGGGCTCGGTCAAGGTCGATATCAGCGATCGCCACGGTGGCGCCTTCGTTGATATAGGCCTGGGCGAATGCCTTGCCGATGCCACGGGCGGCGCCGGTCACCAGGGCACTTTTTCCTTCGAGTCGTTTCATGGGATTTTCCTGTCAGTCGAGGTAGTAGGGCGTCACACACACACACGCTGTGGCGAGGGAGCTTGCTCCCGCTCGAGTGCGTAGCGCTCGCCGATGGGGGCGCTGCGCGACCCAGCGGGAGCAAGCTCCCTCGCCACAAAAGGCCGGTCATGGGTAAGCCGATTACAGCAGCGCCCGTGGAGGAGGACAAACGCGGGGAGAATCGTGGGCTGATATTTTTTTAACGTCGCTGAACGCGACGAGCGCGGGTTAAAAAAGTACCAGCGGTCGGTCAGGCCGAGGCTGGCTAAGCGCTGCGCACTCGGCGTAAGGTGCCCGCTATAACGCTAAAAGAGGCGCGACATGCCTGATCACCGAACGCCCCTGTTCGAGCAGCGACCGGCCGAACTGGAAGTCATCCTGCCCGAACCCGAACACAGTTTTCGCTGGTACGAGCACGATTACCCGTACCCGCTGGCGCGCTGGAACCATCATCCTGAATTCGAGATCCACCTGATCCGCCAGGGCAGCGGCAAACTGTTGGCGGGCGACTACATCGGCCCGTTTGGCCCCGGTCATGTGGCGATGATCGGCCCGGATTTACCCCACGACTGGATGGGCGATCTGGCGTCGGGGGAATACTTGACCGGACGTGACGTGGTGTTGCAATTCGACGGCGCCACGCTGCTGACCTTGCGTCGCACCCTGCCTGAACTGGGGGATCTGCAGGGGCTGTTCGAACGAGCCCGCCGTGGCCTGGCCTTCGCAGGAGACACCGCACTGAGGGCTGCGCACCTGCTGGAAACCATCGGCCCGGCCCAGGGGCTGGCGCGATTGACGCTGTTCCTGGAGTTGCTCCACACCCTCAACCAGGCGCCCGATGATGAGGCCCTGAGCCTGGCGAGCCCATGCTACGCGCCGACCCTCGACGCTCGCAGTTCCGAGCGTATCCACAAAGCCTTCGAGTACCTGCAAGCCGAACTCACCGGCGACCTGAGACTGTCGGTGATCGCCCGTCAATTGGACATGAGCGAGCCAGGCTTCTCGCGATTCTTCAAGCGCATCACCGGGCACGGTTTCATCGACCTGATGCGCAAGTTGCGGGTCCAGCGCGCCTGCCGCTTGCTGTTGCAAAGCGAAATGCCGGTGACCGACATCTGTTTTGAAGTGGGCTATAACAATCTCTCCAACTTCAACCGGCATTTCCGCATCGAAATGAACCAGACCCCCAGCGAGTATCGGCGGGGCGCTTTTCCTCTGTCTGACGGAGCCTGTCATGTTGAACGTCGTTGAACAGCCAACCAGTGCATTGTTGCGCCAACGGATGGAGAGGGCCGGTTGCGCCTTCGAATTCCTGGTGCTCGCGCCTGAGGCGCATGAGGCGGCTGACGAGGCGCTCCATCGCCAGGCCGTGGATCTGTTGTTCCAGCAGATCAAGGCCCAATGGCTGGAACGTCACCGCGAACTGACCCTCGATCCGCGCTATGCCGAGGTTGCGTCGCCCATCATGAATTGGGATCTGGACAAGGCTGTCGCCAAGCCGCTGAACCACGAGGAGGTGACCCGACTCATGCGCACCGACGTGGGCGAACACAATCAGGAGCCCTACGCCTTGTACGCGGACTTCTGCGAACCGCCCTATGGCACCCGTTTCAGCGACGACACGCCGCAAGCGCTGTTCAAGGAATGGCTCGACCTGCTCGGGCTCGAAGAAGGGGAGGATGTCGTGGTGTTGAGCTGGGTCGACAACTTCAACGTCAACTGGACCGCCAGCGACGAACCCGATCCGGCCCGTGAGCCCTGGAGCGATTATTTCGACGATGGCCTGGAGTGGTGGGGTGTCTGGTGCCTGAGCATCTGGAACCCCAAGCGCCGCACGCTCGCTGTGCTGGCTGCAAGTACGACGGATTGATCGGCCTGAACACAGACCTTAAAACCACCCGGAAGCCATGTGGGAGCGAGCTTGCTCGCGAAGGCGTCAGCACATTCGACATACATGCAAGCTGGCCCACCGCTTTCGCGAGCAAGTCTGCTCCCATAGGAGATTTGGGGCGGGTACAGATCGTGCGGCCACCCAGAAACCAATGTGGGAGCGAGCCTGCTCGCGAAGGCGTCAGCACATTCGACATACATGCAAGCTGGCCCACCGCTTTCGCGAGCAAGCCCGCTCCCACAGTCGGTTCGGTGTTTAGTTTGGGAGCGTCCTTTGGTGCTTTTTCAACCGATAGGCGAACTGCGCCCGGCTCAGCCCCAGCGAGCGTGCGGCCGCCGCCAGGTTTCCGCTGCTCAGTTGCAGGGCTTCGTTGATCAGTCGCGATTCCAGCCCGTCAATGGAGAAGTCCGCGTCCAGTTGGCTGAGTGACCGGAGCAGCGCCGGTTTTTCTGCCACGTCGTTGCCGACCAGGCCCATGGTCGAGAGGCCGCCGAGGTGGTCCACGGAGTACGCATCCACCGGCAATTGCTCATTGCGAAACAGGTGGACCAGATCGATCGCCTGACCCTCTTCGCTGGCGATCAGGCCGCGTTCGATGAGGTTCTGCAATTCCCGCACGTTGCCCGGAAAGTCATAGCGCAACAGCACCTTCAAGGCGCGCATGGTCAGCCCCATCGGCGTGCGGCCGTATTCCTGGCAGAAGCGCTTGAGAAAGGCGTTGATCAACAACGGTATGTCGTCGCGACGCTCGCGCAGGGGCGGCAGGGCGATGGGGTAGACGTTGAGCCGGTAGAACAGGTCTTCACGGAACGCGCCGTCGGCCACGGCCTTGCGCAGGTCGATGTTGGTGGCCGCCACGACTCGCACATCGACTTTGATGCCATGGCCGCCGCCAACCCGTTCGATCTCCCGCTCCTGCAAGGCGCGCAGCAGCTTGCTTTGCCCGGCCAGGCTCAGGCAGGTGATCTCGTCCAGGAACAACGTACCGCCATGGGCGCGTTCGAAACGTCCGGGGCGTGAATGGGTGGCGCCGGTGTAGGCACCGCGCTCGACGCCGAACAATTCGGCCTCGATCAGGTTGTCGGGGATGGCCGCGCAGTTGAGGGCGATGAACGGACCGTCACGGCGGCGACTCAGTTGGTGCAACTGGCGGGCGAACATCTCCTTGCCGACGCCGGACTCGCCGCTGACCAGCACGGTGGCGGGGGTCAAGGCCACCCGTTGCAAGGCCTGGGTCGCGGCGTTGAAGGCGGCGCTGGCGCCGATCAGCGGCTGTTCGCTGTCCGGCAGCGGGGCGGTTCCGGCGACGTTGTCGGACTGAGTATCGGCGCGCGGAACGACCGTCGTCGGTGATGCATTGAGGTAGTTCAGGTCCTGCTCGATGTCACCCCATTGCTCGGCAGTCTTGCCGATGACTCGGCAGCGTTCATGACCCATGCCCCGGCATTCCACTTCGCGAAAGACCACCAGTTGGCCGAACAGCCCGCTGACGAAGCCGATGGCGTAGCCCAGTTCGGTCCAGCACACCGGATCCTGCCCGGTGCCATAGGCGGCGACATGTTCGTCGGCCTCGCAGGAGTGATGCCAGAGAAATTCCCCTTCATAGAACCCCGAGTCGGCGTCGAACTTGAAATGCAGCGGCTCGACCTTGGTCATGCCTTCGAGGGTATGCAGGTGCGTGCCAGCGCGGAACACCGCCGCGGCATCGGCGTGGGGCCAGCGTTCACGAATCAGCCGAGCGTCGCGGGCGCCGGAGGAATAGCCGGTGCGGGTGAGCATGCCGCGGGCCTGCTCCAGCCCCTGGCGCTCGATGATTTCCCGGCGCAACGCACCGAAGGAGGAACTGTGCAGCAGCAACATGCGCTGGTCGTTGAGCCAGATACGGCCATCGTCGGGGGAGAAAAACAGGCACGCGGTGAGCTCTGCCGTGGTGGGCGAACTGCTGTCGCTCAGCTCTTTGCTGTCGCCCCGTGGATGGAAATGCTCGGTGGCGATCCGGTCCGGCAACTGGCAGTGGGGATTATTCATTGTTATGCCCCTGATGGCGCAGTGATCGAAATGATCACCTGGCGAGATAGTTATTAAGCATAACTTTATCAAATGAACAAGCGGCAGGTGGCCAACGGCCAGGACAGCGACGGTTCCCGCCCCGTCGTGTCCGGCGAAGAACCCTGGGCCAGAGCCCTGCGCCAAGTTTATCAAGGCCTGCGGGCAAAACCGGCACAGCGCTTGCTCAAGCACTTGCACGGCGTTTGCGTCGACACCGTCCAGGTGCGGCAAACGATGACAACAACAAAGAGCCGGGAGTGTTAAATGTCTGCATCCAAGAGCCACCTGTTGTCTCAGGTGATCGAGTCGGAATGTGTCTTCAACGGTGACTGGGTGCCTGCCTCGGGCCCGCTGCAAACGATCATCGAACCGGCCACCGGTGAGCGGCTGATGCGCTGTGCCACGGCCGACACCGCCGACATCGCCAAGGCCAGTCGCGACGCAGCCCTCGCTCAGCCGGCATGGGCGGCCCTGGGCCCGCGGCAACGGGCGGCGATCTTCCGCAAGGCCGCCGATGTAGCCGAGCAGTCCTTCGACGAACTGGCGTTGTACGTGGCCCGGGAGACCGGCGCTGCACTGTTCAAGGGACAGCACGAGGTACGCGAAGCCATCGTGCTGTTGCACCAGGCCGCCGGCTTGCTGTCCCAGGCCCATGGGGTGGTCTTGCCCAGCGAGGCGGGGCGCCTGTCCTATGCGCGGCGCCAGCCCCACGGCGTGGTCGGGGTAATTTCACCCTTCAACTTTCCCTTGGTGCTGTCCATGCGCTCTGTCGCGCCGGCCCTGGCGGCGGGCAACGCGGTGGTGCTCAAGCCGGATCCGCAGACCCCGGTGAGCGGCGGTTTCCTCATCGCCTGCTTGTTCGAGGCGGCAGGCCTGCCCAAGGGCTTGTTGCAAGTGTTGCCCGGCGCGGCGGATGCCGGTGAGGCGCTGTGCCGCGACCCTAACGTGCGCATGATCGCCTTCACCGGTTCCACCGGCGCCGGGCGCAAGGTCGCTGAAGTGGCCGGGCGCAACCTGAAGAAGGTCGCCCTGGAGTTGGGTGGCAAGAACCCGCTGATCATTCTCGAAGACGCCGACCTCGACCTCGCGGCCCGGAACGCGGCCTGGGGCGCCTGGCTGCACCAAGGGCAGATTTGCATGGCCACCGGCTTGATCCTCGCCCATGAATCCATCGCCGCCGAGTTGACCCGCAAACTGGTGGAAAAGGCCCAGGCCATGACGACTGGCAACGCTGCCCGGGAAGAAGCCGCGATGGGGCCGCTGATCAATCAGCGGCAGTTGCAACGGGTCCACGACATCGTCAGCGACACCGTGCTTGCCGGGGCTCGGCTGGAAGCGGGCGGCGACCACGATCGGCTGTTCTACGAGGCCACTGTGCTCAGCGGCGTGAAGCCGGGCATGCGTGCTTTCGACGAAGAGATCTTCGGGCCCGTGGCCACGGTGGTCAGCTTCGCCACCGACGACGAAGCCATCGAGTTGGCCAATCGCACCGAGTACGGCTTGGCCGCAGCGATCATTTCACCGTCGGTGGGCCGGGCCATGGCCATCGGTGAGCGGTTGCAGTGCGGCATGTTGCACATCAATGACCAGACCGTCGCCGATGAGTGCGTCAACCCGTTCGGCGGACGCGGCGCCTCGGGCAATGGCGGCAGTGTCGGCGGCCCGGCGGACTGGGACGAATACACCCAATGGCAGTGGGTCACGATCAAGGACACGGCGCCGGTCTACCCGTTCTGACCGGCCGTTTTTACCGGGCCCGATGAGCTGGGCCCGGCGAGTACACAACAATAAGAAGAGGACTCAACATGAAACTCGACAACAAGATTGTGCTGGTGACGGGTGTCTCGTCGGGTATCGGTGCTGCCACGGCGAGCTTGCTGCGTGCCCACGGCGCCCAGGTGATCGGCGTGGACCTCAAGGCGCCGCACATGACCCTGGACGGTTTTGTACAGGGCGACTTGAGCAGCGCCGAGAACATCGACCGTTTGCTGCCACAGTTGCCCGCACGGCTCGACAGCCTGTGCAACATTGCCGGTGTGCCGGGCACCGCCAATCCGCGGCTGCTGGCGCGGGTCAACTACCTCGGGCTGCGCCACCTGAGCCGTGCGCTGCTGCCGCGCATCAGTGCGGGCGGCAGCATCGTCAATATCGCCTCGATCCTTGGCGCCGAATGGCCGCTGCGCCTGGAACAGCACAAGGCGCTGGCGCGCATCGAGGATTTCGCCGCCGCGCAAGCCTGGCTAGCCGACCACCCGGTGCCGGACCAGACCTGCTACCAGTACTTCAAGGAAGCCTTGATCGTCTGGAACTACCTGCAGGCCCAGCCTTGGTTCCTCGAGCATTCGGTGCGCATGAACAGTGTCGCCCCAGGCCCGGTGTTCACGCCCATCCTCGACGACTTCGTGAGCATGCTCGGCGAGGCGCGGACCCAGGCCGATGCCCACCGCATGAAACGTCCCGCCTACGCCGATGAGGTGGCGGCGGTGATCGCGTTCCTGTGTGCCGACGAGTCGCGCTGGATCAACGGCGTGAACCTGCCGGTCGATGGGGGATTGGCCTCTACCTACATCTGAAATGCGCACCTGTGGAAAGCGGCGCAAGCCGCGACCTGAGCGTGTTGGCTGCCAAAGCCATGCCCAAAAATAACAATAATGAGAAGCGTCCATGGATAACGTCAAAGAGAGCTTTCGTTTCAAGCATTGCGCGCTGTTCCTGGCGTTATGCAGCACCGGTGTGATGGTCGATCGGGTCGAAGCCATGCAAATGGACCTGGGTGACTCCGACTGGAAACTGCGCTGGGACAACACCATCAAGTACAGCCAGGCCTGGCGCCTGCAAGGGCAGGACAGCCGCTTGGTCAACGCGCCGACCGCCAACGGCCTGTACCCCTCGATCCAGAGCCAGGGTGACAAGAACTTCAGTCGCGGCCTGGTCTCCAACCGCCTGGACCTGTTCTCCGAAATGGACCTCAGCCGGCAAAACTATGGCCTGCGAGTGAGCGGCGCGGCCTGGTACGACGATATCTACAACCAGGACACCGACAACAGCGAGCAACCGCATTTCCTCAGCGAAACCCGCGAGCTCCACGGTCGCGACGCGGAAATTCTCGATGCCTTTGTGTTCGTGCGCGGTGATCTGGGTGAAGACTCCCAGGGCGTGGCGCGCCTGGGCCGCCATAGCCTGATCTACGGCGAAAGCCTGTTCTACGGTGGCAACGGCATCGCCAATGCCCAGGGGCCGACCGACGTCGTCAAGTTGCTCAGCGTGCCGGGTACGCAGTTCAAGGAGATCCTGCGCCCGGTCAATCAGATCTCCGGGCAGTTGCAGATCAACCCGCAATTGTCCGTGGGCGCTTACTATCAGTTTGAGTGGGAGCGTTCCAACCTGCCCGGCGCCGGCAGCTACCTGAGCGACGTCGATGCCATCGGCTACGGCAGCGGTCCGCTGCGCGAAGTCTTTGGCAATGACACGGTGAATGGCGGCGACCTGAAACCGCGCAATTCAGGGCAGGGCGGCATGCAGATTCGCTTCAAGCCGAGCGGCACTGAGCTGGAGCTGGGTTTCTACGCGGCCCAGTATCACGATAAAGCGCCGATCGGGTTGTATGCCTACCTGGACGGTCCGGCGGCAGCGGCCAGCGGGTTGCCGATCCTGGGTTCCTATCGTCAGGTCTACGCCGAAGACATCAAGACGGCCGGCGTCAGTTTCTCCACCGCCTATGGCCCGTTCAACTTTGCCGGTGAAACGTCGTTGCGCTGGAACGCGCCGTTGGTGAGCAACCTGCAAGTGGTGGCCCCCGGCGTGGAAGCCGATGGTGGCGACAATGAGTTGTTCGCCAGGGGCAAGACCGCCCACGCCAACCTGTCGGCGATTTACCTGTTATCGCCCAATGCGTTCTGGGACGGCGGTTCGGCCCTGGCCGAACTGGCTTGGAACCGCACCCTGAGCGTGACCAAGAACGCGGCCGCCCTGGATTCCAACACCACCCGCGATGCCACGGCGCTGCGCGTGCTGCTGGAGCCCGCGTACTTCCAGATTATCGATGGGATCGACCTGACGGTGCCGATCGGCATGGGGATCGTGCTCGATGGGCGCTCATCGGCCGTCAACAAATCCGGCTTCGGCAACACCCATTCCGGTGACTGGAGTGTCGGGCTCAAAGCCACCTACCTCCAACGCTGGGACGTCGGCCTCAATTACGTGAACTTCTTCGGCGCCCCGAAAGCCGGGCTGCGCGAGGACGGCAATTTCAGTTACGGACAGTCGTTGGCCGACCGCGACTTCGTCTCGCTCTACGTGAAAACCTCATTCTAATAAGGTGGATTCGCCATGCAGAACACAGCTTTCCTGAACACCTGCGTCCTGACCCTGGCCCTCGCCGGCATGGGGCTGGCGCAGGCGGCGGTATCGCCTGAACAGGCCGCCCGTTTGAAAACCGATCTGACCCCCCTGGGCGGCGAGCGTGCCGGCAACGCCGATGGCAGCATCCCGGCATGGCAGGGCGGGTACACCCAGGTCACGCCCGGCTATAAACCGGGCGACAAGCGCGCCGATCCGTTCGCCAGCGAGAAACCGCTGTATTCGATCAAGGCCGCGAACATGGAGCAGTACGCCGGCGAATTGGCCGAAGGCACCAAGTTGCTGCTGAAAAAGTACCCGGACTACCGCCTGGACGTGTACCCGACCCATCGCTCGGCCGCCGCGCCGCAATGGGTCTATGACAACACCAGCAAGAACGCCACCCGCGCCACGCTGGACGTGGACAGCGAGAAGGTCTCCAGTGCGTACGGCGGCATCCCGTTCCCGATCCCGGAAAACGGTGCGCAGGTGCTGTGGAATTATCGGTTGTCCTGGCAGGGCGGTGACACCATCAGCTCGCCATTCGATACCTGGCTGATGACTGCCGGTGGCAAGAAAGTCCAGGCGACCCGGGCCCAATACACCTACCAGTTTCCCTACTACGTCGAAGGCGGCAGCCTGGAAAACTATTCGGGCAAGTACCTGCTGGGCAAGCTGTTCACCGAGTTGCCGTCATCCAAGGCCGGCGAAGGCCTGATGACCCATTGGGACCTGGACCCGGCCAATCGGGCGGCCTGGCAGTACCTGGTCGGTCAGCGCCGGGTTCGTCGGGCGCCGAACATTGCCTATGACACGCCGGACTTCGTGACCTCCGGCGTCGGCTTGTTCGACGAAGCATTCATGCTGTTCGGGCCGACCGATCGTTATGACCTCAAGCTGGTGGGCAAGAAAGAGCTGATCGTCGCCTACAACAATAACCGCGCTGCGCTGGCCAAGAGCGACGACCTGGTCAAGGCGAACTTCCTCAACCCCGATCTGGTGCGTTGGGAGAAACATCGGGTCTGGGTGGTCGAGGCCACGCTCAAATCCGGCAAGCGCCATGTCGTGCCACGTCGCACTTACTACGTCGATGAGGATTCCTGGCAGATCCTGATGGCCGACGGATATGACGCCCAGGGCAAGCTCGGCCGGCAGATGTATTCGCTGACGCTGCTGGCACCGGACCTGCCGGCCCTGACCGCCCAGGTCATGTGGGGCAGCTACAACCTCGACACGGGGGCCTACTTCCTCAACTCATCGAGCAACGACCTGACGGTTCAGTACCAGAAAGTCGCGAAGCCTTCGGCGTCCTATTTCACCCCGGATGCCATGGCCAACGAAAACATGCGTTGAACCGGTGGCGGCCGTGGCGAGGAGGCGGTTCGTCGCGGTCGCTTACGATTTTCCAGGCGGAATAACGATATGAACGTTGAAAAAATCTTTGCGCGCCGCGGTCCGTTATGGGGGGCTTGCGCCTTGTTCGGATGCCTGTTGGCGAGCGTGCCCTGGGTCGTACAGGCCACGACCCTGGCGGTGCTGCAGCAACCGGCACTGCCGACGGCCAAGGCGCCGCGTGCGGTCTTGCTCGGGCTGGGCCGGGCCGGCGAACGCCTGGTGGCGGTCGGCGAGCGCGGGATCGTGCTGCTCTCCGATGACGCAGGCGTGAGTTGGCGCCAGGCCAAGGTGCCGGTCAGCGTCAGCCTGACGGCAGTGCAGTTCGTCGATGCCGAGCAGGGCTGGGCGGTCGGTCATCTGGGCGTGGTGCTGCACACCCAGGACGGCGGCGAAACCTGGCAAAAACAACTCGACGGCGAGCGTGCCATCGCCCTGGCGGTGCAAGTCGCTGAGCGCGATGCCAACCAACCTGACGGTGCCAGCCACTTGGCGCAGGCACGGCACATGCTCGATGACGGGCCGGACAAGCCGTTTCTTGACCTGTATTTCAGCGACCGTCTGCACGGCTACGTCGTGGGCGCCTACAACCAGATCTACCGCACCGACGATGGCGGGCGAAGTTGGCAACCGTGGATGCAGCATGTGGACAATCCCCAGGGCTTGAACCTGTATGGCATCCGCGCCTTGGGCAAGGATTTGCTGCTGGTGGGGGAGCGCGGCCTGTTGTTGCGTTCGACCGATACCGGGCAGTCATTCCAGGCCTTGAAGTCGCCTTATGAAGGCAGCTTTTTCGGCCTGCTCGGCACCCGCGATGGGGCCCTGATTGTCTATGGCTTGCGCGGCAACGCCTGGTGGTCCGATGACCGTGGCGGCAGTTGGCGACGTCTGGAAACCGGCATCGAATCAACCTTGGCAAGCGCCCTCGAACTGCGCGACGGCGGCCTGCTGTTGGCCAGCCAGAGTGGCGAGCTTCTCTTCAGTCATGACCAGGGACGCAGCTTCGACAAACGTCAGAGTCGCAGTGGCGGGACCGTCGCTGCCGTGCAACAGGCGGTCGATGGCAGCCTGGCCAGCGTCGGCTTGAGCGGCGTGGCCGCTGACCAGGATCCGCGCGCCTCGGGTAAACCTTGAAACTTCACGGTGTAGCGCTATCGGGCCACGGCTCGTGCAACAGGAGTCAAACTTGAAAGACGACAGAACCCAAACCGTGATCGGCCGCCAGGAAGACTTCGACCGGGCGTCGGGCAACTTCGCCGAGCGGGCGATCTTCAACCATCGACCGCTGGTGATCCTGCTGTGCCTGCTGGTGACCTTGGTACTTGGTTGGCAAGCCACGCGCATTGGCATCAATGCCAGCTACGAGAAGACCATTCCCACCGGGCATCCCTATGTCGCCAATTTCCTCGAGAACCGCAGTGAATTGAGCGGCCTGGGCAACTCGCTGCGCATTGCCGTGGAGGTCAAGCAGGGGAGTATTTTCACCAAGGATTACCTCGACACCCTGGCCAAGCTCAACGACGAGCTTTACCTGTTGCCGGGCGTCGACCGTCCCTACATGAAGTCGCTATGGACCCCGACCACGCGCTGGACCGCCGTGACTGAAGAAGGTCTGGACGGCGGCACGGTGATCCCCGACGACTACGACGGGTCGGCCGTCAGCATCGAGCAGGTGCGGACCAACGTGGGCCGTTCCGGGGAAGTCGGTCAATTGGTCGCGGGCAACTTCAAGTCCAGCGTGATCTTCGTGCCGTTGCTGGAAATCAATCCGCAGACGGGCAAGGCGCTGGATTACGGAGAATTCTCCCGGCAACTGGAGGCGCTACGGGACAAGTACCAGACTGACGACCTGCGGATTCACATCACTGGCTTTACCAAAATCGTCGGCGACTTGATCGAAGGGATGACCCAAGTCCTGCTGTTCTTCGTGGTAGCGGTCCTGGTGACGGTGCTGGTGCTGTTCGGCTACACCCGTTGCGCGCGCAGCACCCTGGTGGTGGTGACGTGCTCACTGGCCGCGGTGCTTTGGCAACTGGGGCTGCTTGCCTTGCTCGGTTATGAGCTGGACCCGTACTCGGCACTGGTGCCGTTCCTGGTCTTCGCCATTGGCATGAGCCATGGCGCGCAGAAGATGAACGGCATCATGCAGGACATCGGCCGTGGCACTCACCGGGTGGTCGCCGCGCGTTATACCTTCCGCCGGTTGTTCGCTGCCGGCATCACCGCGTTGCTCTGTGATGCGGTCGGTTTTGCGGTGTTGCTGCTGATCAACATCCGAGTGATCCAGGACCTGGCGATCACCGCCAGCCTCGGCGTGGCGGTGCTGATTTTCACCAACCTGATTGTGCTGCCGATCCTGCTCAGCTACATCGGCGTCAGCCCGGCGGCGGCGCAACGCAGCCTGAGTGCGCAAACCCATGAGCAACAGGCGCAGATCAAGCATCCGCTGTGGCGCGTGCTCGATCTGTTCACCCAACGGCGCTGGGCCATTGGCGCCATGCTGGTTGGCTTGCTGTTGGCCGCGTTTGGTTTTGCCGTGAGCCTGCACCTGAAAATCGGCGACCTGGACCCCGGAGCTCCGGAGCTGCGGGCCGACTCGCGCTACAACCGCGATGCGCTGTTCATGACGCAAAACTACGCGGCCAGCTCGGACATCTTCGTGGTCATGATCAAGACCCCGGAGGATCAGTGCACCCGTTACGCCAGCCTGTCCGCGGTAGACGCGCTGGCCTGGCAACTGGAGCAATTGCCCGGTGTGGAGTCGACCACCTCGATGGCGGCACTGAGCAAGATCGCCACGGCCGGTTATAACGAAGGCAACTTCAAATGGTATGAACTGATCCCCAACGACGGCGCGCTGGGGGCCGTGCAAACCCGTGCACCGCGGGAGTTGTTCAACCAGGGGTGTTCGATGCTGTCGTTGTATGTCTACCTGGCCGACCACAAGGCAGACACCTTGAACCGGGTGGTGGAGGCCAGTGAGCAATTCATTGCCGGACATCAGATGCCGGAGGTCAAGTTCATGCTGGCGGCCGGCAGCGCGGGCATCGAAGCGGCGACCAATATCGTGGTGAAGAAGTCCATGCGCGAGATGCTGTTCTGGGTCTACGGTGCGGTCAGCCTGCTGTGTTTGCTGACCTTCCGCAGCTGGCGGGCGACCCTGTGCGCGATGCTGCCGCTGATGCTCACCTCGATCCTGTGCGAGGCGCTGATGGTGGGGCTGGGCATGGGGGTGAAAGTCGCGACATTGCCGGTCATTGCCTTGGGCGTGGGCATTGGCGTTGATTATGCGCTCTATGTGTTGAGCGTCATCCTGGCGCGGATGCGTGCTGGCGACACCTTGGCCCAGGCGTATTACCAGGCGCTGCTGTTTACCGGCAAGGTGGTGTTGCTGACGGGCATGACATTGGCGGTGGCGGTGTCGACCTGGGCGTTTTCACCGATCAAGTTTCAGGCTGACATGGGCGTGTTGCTGGCCTTTATGTTCTTGGTGAACATGCTAGGGGCCTTGATTCTGCTGCCGGCCTTGGCTTGGTTGCTGTTGCCGCAGAGGGTGTTTGTAAAAAAGCCTGTGCTTAGTCGGCGGGAGCGGTGGGTTAGGGGGTGACGGTTTTCTGGAAGGGTTGTGGGAGCGGGCTTGCTCGCGAAGGGGCTGGCACATCCAATATCTTCATTGACCGAGCCACCGCTATCGCGAGCAAGCTCGCTCCCACACTGAATTTCCGGTAGGCACAAAACCCAGGTGCACCGAGCCCCCTGTGGGAGCGAGCTTGCTCGCGAAGAGGCCGGCACAGCCAACATCTTCATTGACTGAGCCACCGCCATCGCGAGCAAGCTTTGCTCCCACAGATCTGGTATCTGATGGGGGACGACCCGCCGTCAGGGCGGAACCATAAGCGGCCGCTACCGCAGCAACGGATATTCACACCCAGTCAAACAACCGATTTCGCCGCACCCAACCCCGGCCCAGCCGAATAACGAATCACACCAAGAACAGCCAACGTCGCAACCACCAACCCAGGCGAAGTCGCCAGCAATACAGCCGTGGTCCCACCCCCGGCCGCCAGGATCTGCCCAGCGGCCAGCGGTCCGGCTACCGACCCCAGGCGCCCGATGGCCACCGCGGCACCCACCCCCGTCGCACGCACCGCCGTAGGATAGGAGGGCGGTGCCAACGCATAGAGAACCAACTGCGCAGCCATGACAAACAACCCGGCGGCAAACCCGGCGATGGCCATAGGCACGATACCAACGGACAACCCGACCCCGGCCAGGGCGCTCAGCAGACCAGCGTAGACAAACAGCACCACCTTGACCCCATTGCATCGGTCCAGCAACAGGCCGCCCAGCAACGAGCCAAGGGCTCCGCCAATGTTGAAGAGCATCTGCACCAGGCCGGCCTGGGGTCTGCTGAAGCCTTGTTCCAGCAACAACGAAGGCAACCAGTTGAGCAACATGTACATCACCGTCAGGGTGAAGAAGTAGCTCAGCCACAGCGCCAAGGTAGTACGACCGCGACCTTCACCGAACAGCGCCTGGGCGGTGGAACCGCGCGAGGAGCCGCTGTCACCCTGTGCCTGGCGAAAGGCGCTGGATTCGGGAAGCCACAGGAGCATCAACGGGACCACCAGCAAGGGTGCCAACCCACCGATAAAAAACGTCATCTGCCAGTGCTCGCCAAACAGCATGGCGACCACGGCGGCCAACGCACCACCCAACGGCACCCCCGCGTACATCACGCTGATGGCCGTGCCCCGGCGCTGCTCGCCCACGGCTTCGGCGCACAGGGCAATGAGGTTGGGCAGGGCGGCCCCAAGACCCAGGCCGGTCATGAAGCGCACCAGCAACAGGCTGGAGAAATGTTCGACATAAGCGGTGCTGAGGGAAAACACGCCGAACAGCAAGACTGCCGCGATGAGGATTTTCTTGCGACCGATGCGGTCAGCGATCCAGCCACCGAAGAAGGCTCCCGGCAACAACCCGATGATGCCGGCGCTGAACACCCAGCCCATCATTTTCGGGTCGAGGGCAAACGTCTGTCGCAACCCTGCGGCGGCGGTGCCGGCTGACTGCAGGTCGAAACCCTCGATCAACGCAACGATGAAACACAAGGCGATGGTCAGCGTCGCACGACGCGCCGGACGGTCCATGGCAAATCCTCTTATTGTTTTTGTGAGGGAACACCGGCTCGAAGGAAAACCGGTGGGTGCATTTAAGATTAACAAAGCTAACTAAAAAATGAAGGGTGCGGACAGGACGTCAACAATCGACCAGTTCATGATGTAAAACAGAGGCTTGGGCAGAATCCTCGAGCGAGATAGTAAATTAGTTAATTACATTAATGTTCGATTATCGGACATTCTGGATTGACGAAGCGCCCGTACCGTTTCCATTCTTTGTTCGCGCGGCCCCCATCGCCAAGGTTGGGCCGATCAAAACAACAACAATAAATGGACACCAAACATGCCAAACCTTGCCCGGGATGCGCTGAAGGCGCGCCCTGTTTCATCGCTTGTCCCTCTGCTGGCCTGTCTCGGATTGAGCCTGGGTTCTCCGGTCTCGTGGGCGGAAGGCTTCATCGACGATAGCCACGGCACCCTGACCTTGCGCAACTACTACATGGACCGCGACTACAAGGACGACGGCGCCAAGACCGCGGCCAGGGAATGGGCCCAAGGCGTGTTCATGAACGTTGAGTCGGGGTTTACCCCAGGCACGGTCGGGTTCGGCCTCGACGTGAGGGGATTGCTGGGCATCAAGCTCGACTCGTCGCCGGACCGAAGCGGTACTGAACTGCTGCCTGTGTCGAGCAGCGACAAGCGCGCGGCGGATGAGTATTCGCGCCTGGGCGTGACCGGCAAGCTGCGTTTTGCGCAAACCACAGTGAAGACCGGCGATGTGTCGATTTTCCTGCCGTTTGCCTTCGCCAGCCCGTCGCGGCTGTTGCCTCAGACCTTTCGCGGTACGACCCTCAGCTCCAAGGATTTCGACGGTTTGGTGTTGAACACGGGTTACATCGACCGCATCGCCCGGCGCGATTCCACCGATTACCAGCCCATGAGCATCGCCTCGCCCAATCGTCGTTTCAACGGTGCGGCGACTTCATCCCATATGGCCTATGTGGGCGGCGACTACCAGGTCAACAAAGACCTCAGCTTGCGGGCCTACCACGCCGAAGTCGCGGATCTGTACCAACAGAATACCCTGGCATTGCTGCACAACCTGCCATTGGGCGACGGTGTGCTAACCACCGACCTTCGCAGCTTTTTCAGTGATGAAGACGGCGCGGCCAAGGCAGGCAAGGTGGATAACCGCAACGTTTCGGCGCTGGTCGGTTATCGCCTGGGGGGGCATCGCGTCAGCCTGGGCTACATGCACGCCAGTGGCGATACGGCCACGCCGTATGTGTCCGGCACCGAGCTGATGGGCTTGAGTGAAATGACCATGAGCTCGGATTTCCTCAATGCCAAGGAACGCACCTGGCAGGCCATTCATGACTACGATTTCGCTGCCGTGGGCGTGCCGGGCCTGAGGAGCCGATTGCGTTATGTGCGTGGTGACCACATCGAGCTGGCGGCCCTCAATGCCGAGGATCGCAAGGAGCGCGAGTTCCAGATGGAGCTGGGATATGTGGTCCAGAGCGGCCCACTGAAAAACGTCGGGCTGCTGGCGCGCAAATCGATCTACCGCAACGACTTCCCGGGTACGGCGGCGTTTCGCGATGAAAACCAGACCCGATTCCTGGTGACGTACAGCGTGCCGATCTGGTGAGTTTCGAGGTGCCTGGCGAGCTGTTGTGGGAGCAAGGCTTGCCCGCGATGTACGCACCGCGGTTCTTCAGAAATCGAGGTGCCTTCGTCGCGAGCAAGCTTTGCTCCCACATAGCGGGAGCAAGCGCCCTCGCCACAGGGGGTTATTGATAAACCTTCTTCAACAACCGCAGCAACTCCTCACGCTCAGCCGCTGAGAGGGTCGTGGTGGAATCAAGGTCGCTCTGGACGGCGATGTGCTTGAGTTCCTTGAGCAGGGTTTCGCCGGTCTTGCTAAGGAAAATGCCATAGGAGCGCTTGTCCGGTTTGCAGCGTACACGCACGGCCAGGGCGCGGCTTTCCAGCTTGTTCAGCAGTGGCACCACCTGCGGCGGTTCGATCGCCAGGGCCTTGGCCAGGTCGGCCTGCATCAGGCCGGGATTCTGGTCGATGATCGCCAGGGCGGAGAACTGGGCGGGGCGCAGGTCGTGGACGGCGAGCCGGCCGATCAGGTTCTGGAACAGTTTCAACTGGGCGCGACGCAGGGCATAGCCGATCAGGTCGTCCAGCGCGGAGTCCAGCGGTGCCTGCGCGTCGGTACCGGCGACCAGGGGCTCGGCGGGTTCGGCAAGCTTGGAAGACTTGGCCATCGAAGTGAGCTTCCTCAAAGTAAGTGATTAATAAGGCTATCCAGTTTGCCGAGGTTGCGGCGCGCTGGCTATGGGCTTGGGTACATTCAGTTTTTTAAATCTGCAACCCAGCCTCTGAAAAATACAGGTAAATCGATTAATAGTTAATTGACATAACTATTTTTCCGGTTTAGTTTTTGATCATCTTCAGCCAAGAACAAGAGAGCCCGCATCATGAGCAATTACGAAGGTCGCTGGACAACGGTCAAGGTCGATATCGAAGAGGGCATCGCTTGGGTCACCCTCAACCGCCCGGAAAAACGCAACGCCATGAGCCCGACCCTCAATCGCGAGATGATCGACGTGCTCGAGACCCTGGAGCAGGACCCCGCCGCCGGCGTATTGGTGCTGACTGGGGCCGGTGATGCCTGGACTGCCGGCATGGACCTCAAGGAATACTTCCGCGAAGTGGATGCCGGGCCGGAAATCCTCCAGGAGAAGATCCGTCGCGAAGCGTCGCAGTGGCAGTGGAAACTGCTGCGCATGTACGCCAAGCCGACCATCGCCATGGTCAATGGCTGGTGCTTCGGTGGCGGTTTCAGCCCGCTGGTGGCGTGCGACCTGGCGATCTGCGCCGACGAAGCGACCTTCGGTCTCTCGGAAATCAACTGGGGCATCCCGCCGGGCAACCTGGTCAGCAAGGCCATGGCCGATACGGTGGGCCATCGCCAATCGCTGTACTACATCATGACCGGCAAGACCTTCGGCGGGCAGAAAGCCGCCGAGATGGGCTTGGTCAATGAAAGCGTGCCCCTGGCGCAACTGCGCGACGTCACCGTGGAACTGGCGCGCAACCTGCTGGAGAAAAACCCGGTGGTGCTGCGCGCCGCCAAGCATGGCTTCAAGCGCTGCCGCGAACTGACCTGGGAGCAGAACGAGGATTACCTGTACGCCAAGCTCGACCAGTCGCGCCTGCTCGACACCGAGGGTGGCCGCGAGCAGGGCATGAAACAGTTCCTGGACGACAAGAGCATCAAGCCGGGCCTGCAAACCTATAAGCGCTGAGTCGACCGGCAAATGGCGGGCCGCATCCCGCTGTTCGCTGCGTCGCCCTGACGCTACTGTTACATCGCTGCAATGTGTTCCCGATAAAGACAATTAAAGAGGAATCACCATGCTGGACGTGCCCCTGTTGATTGGCGGCCAGTCGTGCCCGGCCCGCGATGGCCGGACCTTCGAACGCTGCAACCCGGTGACGGGTGAGGTGGTGTCTCGCGTGGCTGCCGCCACCCTGGAAGACGCCGATGCCGCCGTGGCCGCCGCCCAAGCGGCGTTTCCCGCCTGGGCCGCGCTGGCGCCCAACGAGCGCCGTACACGTCTGTTGCGTGCGGCCGAGCAATTGCAGGCCCGCAGTGGCGAGTTTATCGCCGCCGCCGGCGAGACCGGCGCCATGGCCAACTGGTACGGCTTCAATGTGCACCTGGCGGCGAACATGCTGCGCGAAGCCGCGTCCATGACCACCCAGATCAACGGCGAAATCATTCCTTCGGACGTGCCCGGCAGTTTCGCCATGGCCCTGCGTCAGCCTTGTGGCGTGGTGCTGGGCATCGCCCCCTGGAACGCCCCGGTGATTCTTGCGACCCGCGCCATCGCCATGCCCCTGGCCTGCGGTAACACCGTGGTACTCAAGGCTTCCGAGATCAGCCCGGCGGTGCACCGCTTGATTGGCCAGGTGCTCCAAGACGCCGGGCTGGGCGACGGCGTGGTCAACGTGATCTGCAATGCCCCGGCGGATGCGCCAGCCATTGTCGAACGGTTGATCGCCAACCCGGCGGTGCGCCGAGTGAACTTCACCGGCTCGACCCATGTCGGGCGCATCGTCGGCGAACTGTCGGCGCGCCATCTCAAGCCTGCGTTGCTGGAGCTCGGCGGCAAGGCGCCGCTGCTGGTGTTGGACGACGCTGACCTGGATGCAGCGGTGCAAGCGGCCGCCTTCGGGGCATACTTCAACCAGGGCCAGATCTGCATGTCCACCGAGCGATTGATCGTCGATGCCCGCGTGGCGGATGCGTTCGTCGCCAAGTTGACCGCCAAGATCGCCACCTTGCGTGCCGGCGATCCGGCGGCTGGCGATTCGGTGCTGGGCTCGTTGGTCGATGCCAGTGCCGGCCAGCGCATCAAGGGGCTGATCGACGATGCCTTGGCCAAAGGCGCGACGCTGGTCAGCGGTGGGCAGTTGGAAGGCAGCATCCTGCAGCCGACCTTGCTCGACGGCGTCACCGCACACATGCGCCTGTACCGCGAAGAGTCCTTCGGGCCGGTGGCGGTGCTGCTGCGCGGTGACGGCGATGAAGAACTGCTGCGCCTGGCCAACGATTCCGAGTTCGGCCTGTCGGCCGCCATCTTCAGTCGCGACACCAGCCGCGCGCTGGCCTTGGCCCAGCGGGTCGAGTCGGGCATTTGCCACATCAACGGCCCGACCGTGCACGACGAGGCGCAAATGCCTTTTGGTGGGGTCAAGTCCAGCGGTTACGGCAGCTTTGGCGGCAAGGCGTCCATCGAGCATTTCACCCAGTTGCGTTGGGTGACCTTGCAGAACGGTCCGCGGCATTACCCGATCTGAAACCCGTCGCATCGCGGGCGGCCCGGCCATGAAGGCCGCCGCCCGGATGCAGGCCAGAATAATAATGACAAGGCCGCAGCCCTGTGTTGCCACGCTCCGCTCGCATCGCGACCCGAGTGTGCCTTGGTGGAGGAAATGTACGTGAGTTCCGAGTCCAGATCGTCCTCCCGACCCGAGGCCGGGCGTTATCGCCAGGTGTCGATTGGTCACCCTGCCGTCGAAGTCCGGGAAGAGCGTGGCATCTTGCACATGCGTTCCCTGGAACCCCTGGCCCCCTTGCCGGCGCGTTTGCTCGAGCGCCTGGTGCACTGGGCCGAGGTGCGCCCACAGCAGACATTTATCGCGGCCCGTGAAGCGGGTGGCGACTGGCGTCGAGTCAGCTATGCGCAGATGCTCGACAGCGTCCGGGCCATCGCCCAAAGCCTGCTGAGTTACGGATTGTCGGCGGAAAAACCCCTGGCGTTGCTCTCCGGCAACGACATCGAGCACCTGCAAATGGCCCTCGGCGCGATGTACGCCGGCATTCCCTATTGCCCGGTTTCACCGGCCTATTCATTGCTGTCCCAGGATTTCGCCAAGCTGCGCCACGTCTGCGATCTGTTGCAGCCGGGTCTGGTGTTTGTCAGCGAAGCCGCACCTTTCGAACGGGCGATCAATGCCGTATTGCCGGCGGACGTCCCCTTGATCACCGTGCGTGGCGAGATGGCGGGCCGGCCTGGGACCCGTTTCGCCAGCCTGCTGGCCCAACCTGGTGGTATCGAAGCCGAGCAGGCGTTCGCCGCCACCGGGCCGGACAGCATTGCCAAGTTCCTGTTTACCTCGGGCTCCACCAAGCTGCCCAAGGCGGTGATCACCACCCAACGCATGCTGTGCGCCAATCAGCAGATGCTGCTGCAGACCTTTCCAGTATTCGGCGAGACGCCGCCGGTGCTGGTGGACTGGCTGCCGTGGAACCACACATTCGGTGGCAGCCACAACCTCGGCATAGTGCTGTACAACGGCGGCACGTTCTACCTGGACGACGGTAAACCCACCGCCCAAGGCTTCGCCGAGACCCTGCGCAACCTCAAGGAAATTTCGCCGACGGCCTACCTGACCGTGCCCAAGGGCTGGGAGGAATTGGTCAGCGCCCTGGAGCAGGACGGTGAATTGCGCGAGCGTTTCTTCAAGCGTATCAGCCTGTTCTTCTTTGCCGCGGCGGGCCTGTCGCAAACGACCTGGGACCGGCTCGACAAGGTCGCCGAGCAGCATTGCGGCGAACGTATCCGCATGATGGCCGGCCTGGGCATGACCGAGGCGTCGCCGTCCTGCACCTTCACCACCGGGCCCTTGTCCATGGCCGGCTACATTGGCCTACCGGCGCCTGGTTGCGAAGTCCGGCTGGTGCCGGTGGACGGCAAGTTCGAAGGGCGCTTTCGCGGGCCGCACATCATGCCTGGCTACTGGCGCTCGCCGCAGCAGACCGCTGACGTGTTCGACGAGGACGGTTTTTATTGTTCCGGGGATGCGATCAAGCTGGCCGATGCCAGCAATCCGCAACTGGGGCTGATGTTCGATGGACGGATCGCCGAGGATTTCAAATTGTCCTCCGGGGTATTCGTCAGCGTCGGCCCGTTGCGCAACCGAGCGGTGCTGGAAGGCACGCCCTATGTCCAGGACCTGGTGATCACCGCACCGGATCGCGAATGCCTGGGCGCACTGGTGTTTCCACGCCTTGCGGAATGCCGACGCCTGTCAGGCCTGGGGGCTGCGGCCAGCGATGCCCAGGTCCTTGGCAGCCCGCCGGTACGCCGATGGTTCGCCGACTGGCTGCAACGCCTGAACCGCGAAGCCAGTGGCAACGCCAGTCGAGTGGAGTGGATTGCCTTGCTCGATGAGCCGGCCTCCATCGACCGCGGTGAAATCACCGACAAGGGCTCGATCAACCAGCGGGCGGTGTTGCAGTGGCGGGCCGGGAAGGTGGAGGCGTTGTATCGCGGGGAGGATGCGTCGATCCTGCGGGCCGGTGCGGTGGGCTAAACACAAAACTATGTGGGAGCGGGCTTGCTCGCGAAGGCGGTGTGTCAGTAAACATTATCTTTAACTGACACACCGCCTTCGCGAGCAAGCCCGCTCCCACAGTGGCTCTGTGGTGTAGGCAATATTTGTGTGCGCCACCGGTCCCTGAGGGAGCCGGGCTTGCCCGCACACAGGTGGTGATGTTTAACGCCGCCCCAACAGCAAGCCCACCACCAGCCCGAACCCAGCGGAAATCGCCACGGTCTGCCACGGGTGGCCGCCGATATAGACCTCGGTGGCATCGACCATCGGACGGGTGCGCTCCCGGGCGCTGGCGACCGAATCGAGGGCCTGTTGCAGTTTCTGGGAGACCTGGCCGCGCAGGTTTTCGGCTTCTTCGCCCACCAGCGAGGCACTGCTTTTGAGCAGCTTCTCCGATTCTTCAATCAATGCCTTCAGTTCGCTGAAGGCCTGATCCTTGATTTGCTCTCCGTTCGTTTGCACGGTGCCTTTACGGGCCATGGAAATGCTCCTTGTGGATGATGGCATTGAACAATGGAGTGTTGCGCTTGTACAAAAGTTGCAGCGCGCGGCCCTGGCAGGGCATTCCATCGCAAATCGTGGTTAAGACGTTTCCCTGCAAGGTGTAAGATGGCGCCTATTTACGCAACAGGTAATTCCCATGAGCTTCAATCTGGCTGACAAGCCCCTGGCCGAGCGCGCCGCGCTGGAAGACGAAAAATCCCGACTCTTTGAACTGTGGCAAAACAATTTGGGCAAGGCCAAGGGCGATGCCGCCCGCCTGTTCGGCGAGCGCTCCAAGCGCAAGGGCAAGTGGGCCGAGTGGGTGCGTGCTGAGCTGGACGGCATGTCGCCCCCGGAATACGCCAACATGGTGCGCAGTGAAGTCAATCGCCTGATGGCCGCCAACAAGTAAGCCTCAGGCGAACGTCGCGGTAATGGCCTCGCGCACCTTGATCACCGCTGGGTCCATTTGCGTGTGGGTTCGCCAGCCCAGTTCGATGGGGTAGCGGGGCAAGGCCAGGGGGCAGGGCAGCAAGGCCAGGCCGCTGAGGTCGGCGATGGCCCGGGCGGCGTGGGTCGGAATCGTCGCCACGGCCTGGCTGCCCTTGAGCAGGAACGGCAACCCGGCAAAATGCGTGGTCGAGGCACAGACACGTCGACTCAGGCCAAGCCCGGCCAGCCCCTCGTCGGTGATACCGATGAAGCCCCCCGAAGACACCAGCAGATGTTCACGGGCCACGAAGGCCTCCAGGCTGAGGGTTCGTTGGCCTTGGGCCAGGCTCGCCGCGTCCAGGAGGCAGGCGTAGTCGCCTTCGCCCAACACCTGGCGGCTGAGCAACCGTTGGGCGAAACCGCCCGCCGTGATCGCCAGGTCAAAGTCGCGCTCCATCAAGGCCCGGCCGACGATCTGGCTGTGGGTCTGGCGGAAAATCAAGCGCAGGCCCGGCGCGCGGCGGGCCACTTCCTCGATCAGGCGGCGTCCATGGGCAATCTCGAAATCGTCCGACAGGCCGACGATGACCGAACGACCGTCATAATGACTGGCGTCCGGGTCGATCATCGCCAGGCTCTGGCGACATTTGTCCAAGGCTTCGCTGATCACCGGTTTCAATTGATTGGCCCGCAACGTCGGCGCCAACCCCCGTCCCGTACGCACGAACAATTGATCGCCATAGACATCGCGAAGCCTGCGCAATGCGGCGCTGATGGCCGATTGCGTCACGCCCAGGCGCACGGCGGCGCGGCTGGCGCTGGATTCGTCATGCAGGGCTTCGAAGGTCTTGAGCAGGTTGAGGTCGATGTCGGCGATATTCATGAGACTCATATCATTTAGCAGCATTCGGGGCTTTATTCATGATCGGCCGCTGCTTGAGAATCAGCAACACCTGATGATCAAGGAGTTGAAAAACCATGCCCAAATCCATTGTGGCTGCCCTGCAGATCGGTTCTTTGCCGGGTGGCAAGGGCGAGACCCTGGCGCAGATCCTTTCCTACGAAGACGCCATTCGCCAAGCCGGTGCACGCCTGGTAGTCATGCCTGAAGCGCTGTTGGGTGGCTATCCCAAAGGCGAGGGGTTCGGGACGCAACTGGGTTACCGATTGCCGGAGGGGCGCGAGGCGTTTGCCCGCTACTTTGCCAACGCCATTGACGTGCCCGGCGTGGAAACCGAAGCGCTGGCCGGGCTGTCGGCGCGCACCGGGGCGAGCCTGGTGCTGGGCGTCATCGAGCGTGTCGGTAGCACCCTGTACTGCACCGCGCTGTATTTCGAACCCGATGCAGGCCTCGTGGCCCGGCACCGCAAGTTGATGCCCACCGGCACCGAGCGGCTGATCTGGGGCAAGGGCGATGGTTCGACCTTGCCGGTGATCGACAGCCAGGTCGGCCGGGTCGGCGCCGCGGTGTGCTGGGAGAACATGATGCCGCTGCTGCGCACCGCGATGTACGCCAAGGGCGTGGAAGTCTGGTGTGCGCCAACGGTTGACGAGCGGGAGATGTGGCAGGTGACCATGCGCCATATCGCTCATGAAGGGCGCTGTTTTGTGGTCAGTGCCTGTCAGGTCCAGGCGTCGCCGCAGTCCCTGGGCATTGACGTCGCGCACTGGCCGGCCGAACGGCCGCTGATCGCCGGTGGCAGTGTGATTGTCGGGCCCATGGGTGATGTGCTCGCCGGGCCGCTGAAAGACACCGCAGGGTTATTGACCGCCGAAATCGACACCGATGATCTGGTGCGGGCGCGCTATGACTACGATGTGGTCGGGCACTACGCCAGGCCGGACGTGTTCGAACTGGTGGTGGACGAACGCGCCAAGCCCGGCGTGCGCTTCACGGCGTGATTCACCACGTCGCCGCGGAACCTGGCAGCTCGAGGGTCCCGCGGTCGACGAAGCGCATCGTGCCGAACACGCCGCCGGCGAGCTTGCCCTTGAGTACATAGGGCAGGTTGTCCAGGCTTTGGGTCTGGCTCAGGCCCAGGGTCTGGCGCAGCACGGAAAACGCCGAAATGCTCACCGGCACACTCAGGATCGCTTCGGAAAAGCGCGGGATCGAACCGGCCTGGTCACTGACCCCGGTCGCCAGCGTACGACCATTGACCTCCAGGTCCAAGGCCATGCCGTTGTAGTCGATGGCGGTTTCGTTGGGGTTTTGCACACGCAGTTTCACCGCGAAACGCACTTCCAAGCCCTGGTTGGGCAATGGCTCGATGCCCACCACGTTGATGTTCAGCGGGTCACGGTGCGGGAAGAGGGCGCAGGCGCTCAGGCTGAGCGTGATCAGGAAAACGGAAAGGCCGAGGATTCTGCGCATTGGATAAATTCTCAAAAAAGGCGGTCATTGAGCACGATACCGCACAGGGATCACGCGGCAACCAAAGAACCCTTGGCGAGAGCGCTTTTGTGGCGAGGGAGCTTGCTCCCGCTCGGTTGCGCAGCGACCGCAAAAGCTTGGGGCCGCTGCGCCCGAAGCGTCCGACCGGCCCAGCGGGAGCAAGCTCCCTCGCCACAAAAGCTCACACCACAAAAGCTCATACCACAGGGTTCATACCACGCAGGCTCATCGACACAGTCAAAGGGCTCCTGACAGTTTCTGACACCAGCCTCTGCTAATCTGCGTCATCTTTTCTTTGCGGACAGTCCATCGTGTCGCGTACCACTCGGCTGCTCACTTTGTTGCAAGTCCTGCGGGGCAAGCGTTGCCCCGTCACCGCCGCGACATTGGCGGGGGAACTGAACGTCTCCGAGCGCACCTTGTACCGCGACATTGCCGAACTCACGGCCCTTGGCGCGCCGATCCAGGGCGAGGCGGGCATAGGTTATGTATTGCGCAGCGGCCTGTTCCTGCCGCCACTGATGTTCACCGCCGATGAAATCGAGGCCATTGTGCTGGGCTTGCGCTACGTGGATCAGCGTGCCGACGAAGTATTGGGCAAGGCGGCCGCCGACGCGTTGGCGAAGGTCGCCGCGGTGCTGGCCCCGGATGTGCGGGACGCGTTGCGCAACCCCACGGTGCTGCCTGGCCCGCCGGGTTATGGCTATCCGCAGAACACCGTGGAACTGAATGTCTACCGCCAGGCCATTCGCGCCCAGGCCAAGCTGCACATCGACTATGCCGACGTGAACAAGACCCCGAGCCAACGGCTGATCTGGCCGCTGGCCCTGGGCTTTTTCAATGAGGCGCGGGTAGTGGTGGCCTGGTGCGAATTGCGCGGCGCCTATCGGACCTTTCGCACCGACCGGATTGCCTCGGCCACCGAGCAGGGCGAGCGCTATCCAGGCCGGCGCAGCGATTTGCTGCGGGACTGGTTTGCGTTGATGAAGCTGGACGAAACCGGGCGTTTCACTCCTGACAAAAACTGACACAGCGTTGTTCTAGCATGGTGCCAGATCGATAAAACAAGGAGCCATGCCATGTCCAACCCCGTCTCTTCCCTGGCCCCGGCCATCGCCGGCTACATCGCGGCTGCCAATGCCCGTGACAGTTCGGCGGTGACGCGTTTCTTCGCCGAGGACGCCAATGTGTTCGATGAAGGCCAGCACCGTGTCGGCACCCAGGCCATCGCCCAATGGATGGAAGACACCGCCCAGCGCTTCCAGCCGCGAGTCGAGGTTCTCGATGTGCAGCAACGCACAGGCAAGGTGCTGGTGCACAACCTGATCTCCGGCACATTCCCCGGCAGCCCGTTGGAGCTGCGCTATACCTTCCGGCTCGATGAGCAGGGCAAGATCAGTCGGTTGGATATTTCAATCTAGCGTCCTGCCCCAACGCTGTTACACCAGGAGTTGAACGCTGTTGTGCCAGGAGTTGAACGCCTTTGTGGCGAGGGAGCTTGCTCCCGCTGGGCTGCGCAGCGGCCCCAAGTTTTTGCGGTTGCTGCGCAACCGAGCGGGAGCAAGCTCCCTCGCCACAGGGGTTCGCGTTGAGTCCACAAGCAGGTGAATGACTCATCACCCCATGCTGTCATGGCATACTCCCCACCTTCGTTTTCCGGACCCGGGCCGTATGACTTTCGACTCCCCCCTGAGTGCTTGGCAGCACGCCATCGAACACCGCGGTTTCGTCCAGGATGAGGCCCAGGAATTGGCCATCATGGCACTGGAGCAATGCCACCAGGCGTTGCACGAAGGGCGCAAGTCGATCCAGGGCGTTTATCTCTGGGGGCCGGTGGGGCGTGGCAAGACCTGGCTGATGGACCGCTTTTATGAAAGCCTCAAGGTGCCGGCACGCCGTCAGCACTTCCATCATTTCATGGCGTGGGTGCACCAGCGTTCGTTCCAACTCACCGGCACGCCGGACCCTTTGCAGGCCCTGGCCAGGGAGTTGAGCGCGGAAGTACGGGTGCTGTGTTTTGACGAGCTGTTCGTCAACGACATTGGTGACGCGATCATCCTCGGGCGTTTGTTCCAGGTGATGTTCGAGCTGGGCATGGTGATGGTGAGTACCTCCAACCTGCCGCCGCAAGAGCTTTATGCCAACGGCCACAACCGCGAGCGCTTCCTGCCGACCATCACCGCGATCAAGCAGCACATGCAGATCGTGCCGGTGAACGGCTCGCAAGACCATCGCCAACACCCAGGCCAATTGCAGCAGCGTTACTGGTTGCGCGATCCAGGGCAACCCGACCCGTTGGGCGATGTCTTCGAGCTGTTGACCGCCGGGCAGGTGTCGAGCCGAGCGCCGATTGAAGTGGGCCATCGTCTGCTGGAACCGGTCCAGGCCAGCGATGCCGTGCTGTGGAGCCGTTACGCCGACTTATGCGAGCAACCGTTTTCAGCGTTGGATTTCATGGCGCTGTGCGACCGCTTCAATGTCATCCTGCTCAGTGACGTGCCTTGTCTGAGCGCTGAACAGCGTGAAGGGCGCATTGCTCGTGGCACCGAGGACGGCGTCGAACGGGTCGTGGCCGGTGATCGTGAGTTACCGCAGTTGTCGGTCCACGACGACGGCGTGCGACGATTCATCGCCCTGGTCGATGAATGTTATGACCGCAAGGTGCCGCTGTGTCTTTCGGCCGCGGTGCCGATGGATGAGTTGTACACCGAGGGCTATCTGCAATTCCCGTTTCGCCGTACGCTCAGTCGCCTCCAGGAAATGCAAATGCAACGTTTTGGTCAGTACGCCTGACCTGTATCCCGCCGACGGCATTGTGCCGCGGTACTACTGAAGTGAGATGGAAGGTCATGGAAGAAGCCAAGGACATCCTTGTTCTGCAAGCCAGCTACACCAACCCGGTCCACGCCGAAGCGATCTGTCATGTGCTCAACGGTTATGCGCAGGATCCGATGGGTGGGGGGCATCCGTTGCCGGCCGAGGTACTGCTGCACCTGCCGGAGGAGCTGGCCAAGCGGCCCCATGCCTTCAGCGTGCTGGCATTCGTCAATGGAGAACCGGCGGGGCTGGTCAATTGCTTCGAAGGTTTTTCAACCTTTGCCTGCCGGCCCCTGGTGAATATCCACGACGTGGCGGTCATGCCGGAATTTCGCGGCCTCGGGTTGAGCCAGAAGATGCTGCAGAAGGTCGAGGACATTGCCCGTCAGCGCGGTTGCTGCAAGATCACCCTGGAAGTGCTTGAAGGCAATGCCGTCGCCCAGGGCAGCTACGCCAAGTTCGGCTTTGCCGCCGGCATGTTCGACCCGGCCCACGGCATTATGCAGTTCTGGATCAAGCCCCTGTAAAAGCGGGCTTCTGGTGGGGTGCGATTATTTTTGCACCACTTCAGCCAAGGGCGCCTTGGGCTGCATCAGGCTGAAGTCGATCAGAGCCCTGCGCGGGGCTTCATATGGATTGCCGATCAGCAGCGGACGGGCCTTGAAGTCATCGCTGACCAGACTCTTGCTGCGGTCCAGTTCATCGAAGCTCAGGCCGGCCAGGTCTGCCCAGGTGTGAATCAGGTGCGAGCTGCTGTAGGGTCGTGACAGATCGCCGGCAAAGTTCCAGTCATGGTTTTCGCGCCACTTGGGCGAAGCCCAGGCCATGAAGGGAATGGTATACATCGGCGCTGTCGGCTTGGCTTCGTTACGGCCCAGCGTGCCGTGACCCTGCGAATCGAACACGTCTTCACCATGGTCCGAGAGGTACAGCAGGAAACCGTTGGGGTCGGTCTTGGCGTAATCCTTGATCAGGCTGGAGACGACGAAGTCGTTGTACAACACCGCGTTATCGTAGCTGTTGTAGGTCGGGACCTGATCATCACGCAGGCTCGCCGGTACGCCCTGGCGATCAGTGAACTTGTTGAACGTCGGCGGATACCGGTATTGATAACTCATGTGGGTGCCGAGCAAGTGCACCACGATCAGCTTGCGCGGGGCGCTGTCGGCCAGGGCCTTGTTGAACGGCTCGATCACGTCGCCATCGTACTGCGCGGAGTTCTGGTTGCGGTTGTTGTTCAGGTACACCTGTTCATCGGCCTGTTGGGAAAAGGTCGTGAGCATGGTGTTGCGCTTGGTCATTGTCTGCTGATTGGTGATCCAGAAAGTCTTGTAGCCGGCCTGCTTCATCATGCTCACCAGCGAAGGCGTGCTGAGGTACAGGTCCGGGTTCTGTTCGTCGGCGAAGGTCAGCACCTGTTGCAGCGCTTCGATGGTATAGGGGCGCGGGGTGATGACATTATCGAACACCGACAGCTGGTCCTTGAGCTTATCCAGCTCCGGTGTGGTTTCCCGCGGGTAACCGTAGAGGCTCATGCGCTGGCGGTTGGTGGATTCGCCGATCACCAGCACCAGGGTGGCCGGCTGTTCTGCCATGCCGTCCTTGAGGTTGCTCAGGGGAGGGATTTTGCTGGCGCTGTGGAGCATGCCTTGCATGTTCTCCAACTGCTCACCATAGCGACGGTAGGCCACCAGCATCTGCCAGGGCACCGCCGGCTCGATCCGGTTTTCGAACTTCTCCAGGCCACGGGCGAAGCTGCCGGTGCGCAGGGTCTGCTTGACCAGCGGATAACCGACCACGGCGAGCACGATGACGGTTGCGACAACGACGGCCTGGCCCCGGGGCAGGTACACCGGGCGCAGGCGGGTCCAGAGCCAATAACCCACGGCGGTATGGGCCAGGAACGCCGCGACCATCCACCAGGCAAAATACTGGGTCAGGTACTCACCGGCCTCAGACACGTTCGATTCGAACATGATGAAGATGACGCTTTGGGAAAATTCTTGCTGGTAAATGAAGAAGTAGCCCAGGCTCGCCATGGAGCAAGCCCACAACACCACGCCGATCAATGCCGCCAGCAAGCGCGTACGGGCAGGGAAGAGCAGCAGGGGCGCCAGCCACACCGCACTCATCACGAACGCTTGGCGAAAGCCGGCGAAACCCGAGGTGTCACTGAGCAGAATGAGTAGTTGGGTGATACCCGAGAAGTACCAGAAGAACAGAAACAGCCAGCCGAATCCGGCCCAGTCGAAACCTTTCGCAGTCGTTTTGCTGCGTTTGAACAAGCTCATCAAGCGCTCCAGCCTCTGTCGACGAAGCTGCTGGCACCGGACTGGTGGCCGCAGGCATACGCCGAGCAATCTTAAAGGCGGGGAGTATTACGAGCGGGTTGTGAAAACTTTGTTAGTTTTTCGGTTACAAAACGCAGGCGGGAGTGAATCAGGCAATCAAGACAGGCGAGAGGCGCCCCATCCTGTGGCGAGGGAGCTTGCTCCCGCTGGGTCGCGTAGCGACCCCAAAGGTTCGGCGGTTGCTGCACAACCGAGCGGGAGCATGCTCCCCCGCCACAGCTAGCGCCGTTATATAGAGGGTGTATGGGTGACACCGGCTTGGGGCTGGTGCCACTTTCCCGACGGTATGCCTCTGGGGCGGTTACCGAGCCAGGGACTGGCTCTGGTGGGACAGCTGTGCGTGTTGCAGCTGCATGCGCAGTTGCGTCACTTCATCAAGCAGTAGATCGCGTTCTTCCTTGAGTAGGCGCAATTCATCGCGACGAATGGTCACATAAAGGGTTTGGGGAGGACGTGCGGTAACGACTGGGCCCATTGCTCACCTCGCAAATGGCGTACATCAACTAGAGAGATGTCGCCAGTTTTTTTGGTCGACACCTCTTTATCGGCGCCGATTCTGAATACTTTTGCTCGTGAATGGAACTTTTTTATTTTTCATGGTCGCCGTGTCTTCGGCCGGTTTTTGAACGTTATCCTTTGTGATCGGGCGATTTACCCGGAAACTATGCAGCAATGCTCTGGACTAACCTCCACAAGTCCCCTTGAGCTAAACCTTTGACACACCTTTATTTGTAGTAGGGAGCATCAGCACATGCAACTCGGGATCATTGGACTGGGCCGCATGGGCGGCAATATTGCGCGGCGCCTGATGCTCAATGGGCACACCACCGTCGTCTATGACCGCAATACCGCTTTTGTCGAAAACCTGAGCCAGGAAGGCGCAACGGGCGTCGCGGACCTGCCGGCACTGGTCGCCGGCCTGGACAAGCCACGAGCGGTCTGGGTCATGCTGCCGGCCGGCGCACCCACCGAAGACACCATCAACGTCCTCAGCGAGTTGCTCGAGCCGGGCGACGTGATCATTGATGGTGGCAACACGTACTACAAGGACGACATCCGTCGCGCCCAGGCCCTGTCGGAAAAAGGCCTGAGCTACATCGATGTCGGTACTTCCGGCGGTGTCTGGGGCCTGGAGCGCGGCTACTGCATGATGATTGGCGGTGAGGCCGAGGTGGTGAAGCGCCTGGACCCGCTGTTCGACAGCCTGGCACCGGGCATGGGCAACATTCCGCGCACCCGTGACCGCACATCCGACGATGACCGCGCCGAACGCGGCTACATCCACGCAGGCCCGGCCGGTGCAGGGCATTTCGTGAAGATGATCCACAATGGCATCGAGTACGGCATGATGCAGGCCTTCGCCGAAGGCTTCGACATCCTCAAGACCAAATCCAGCGAAAGCCTGCCACCAGAGCAGCGTCTTGACCTGAACGTGGCCGATATCGCCGAAGTCTGGCGCCGTGGCAGCGTGGTCTCGTCCTGGCTGCTGGACTTGACCGCCGACGCCTTGGCCAGCGATCCGAAACTGGAGGGTTTTTCCGGCGAAGTCGCCGACAGCGGTGAAGGGCGGTGGACCATCGAGGCGGCCATTGAGCAAGCGGTGCCGGTGCCGGTCCTGTCCAGTTCGCTGTTCGCCCGTTTCCGCTCGCGCCAGCAAAGCACCTACGGCGACAAAATGCTCTCGGCCATGCGCTTCGGCTTTGGCGGCCATGTGGAGACGCCGAAAAAATGACCTCGATCGCCAGCAAATCCAAGGCAGAACCCGCGCCGCCGACCACGTTGTTTTTGTTCGGCGCCCATGGTGATCTGGTCAAGCGCCTGCTGATGCCGGCGCTCTACCACCTCAGTCGCGACGGTCTGCTGGGCGATGGGCTGCGCATCATCGGGGTTGACCACAACGCCATCAGCGATGTGGATTTTGCCAAGAAACTCGAGGATTTCATCCGCAACGAAGCGGCGAGCAAGGGCGGTGATGCCGCCCGCGCGCTCGACCCGGTGCTGTGGGCCAAGTTGGCCCAGGGCATCAGCTACGTCCAGGGTGATTTCCTCGATGACGGCACCTACCAGGCGCTGGCGGCAAAAATCGCCGCCAGCGGTACCGGCAACGCGGTCTTCTACCTGGCGACCGCGCCGCGCTTTTTCAGTGAAGTGGTCAGCCGCCTCGGTGCGGCCGGGCTGCTTCAGGAGCAAGAGGGGGCTTTCCGGCGGGTGGTGATCGAAAAACCCTTCGGTTCCGACCTGCAAACGGCCGAAGCGCTGAACGCCTGCCTGCTCAAGGTCATGAGCGAGAAACAGATCTATCGCATCGACCATTACCTGGGCAAGGAGACGGTGCAGAACATTCTGGTCAGCCGCTTTTCCAACAGCCTGTTCGAGGCGTTCTGGAACAATCACTACATTGACCACGTACAAATCACCGCCGCCGAAACCGTCGGCGTGGAAACCCGTGGCAGTTTTTATGAACACACCGGCGCCCTGCGGGACATGGTGCCGAACCATCTTTTCCAATTGCTGGCGATGGTGGCCATGGAGCCGCCAGCGGCGTTTGGTGCTGACGCGGTACGTGGGGAAAAGGCCAAGGTCGTCGGGGCGATCCGGCCCTGGTCGGTGGAACAGGCCCGCGCCAACTCGATCCGCGGCCAGTACACCGCCGGTGAAATCGGCGGCAAGGCCGTGACCGGTTATCGCCAGGAAGCCAACGTCGCTGCCGACAGCAACACCGAGACCTACGTCGCCCTCAAGGTCATGATCGATAACTGGCGCTGGGTGGGCGTGCCGTTTTACCTGCGCACCGGCAAGCGCATGAGCGTGCGGGACACGGAGATCGTCATCTGCTTCAAGCCAGCGCCTTACGCGCAGTTTCGCGACACCGAAGTCGACGAACTGCAACCGACGTACTTGAGAATCCAGATTCAGCCCAATGAAGGCATGTGGTTCGACCTGCTGGCCAAGCGGCCGGGGCCGGCCCTCGACATGGCCAATATCGAATTGGGCTTTGCCTACAAGGATTTCTTCGAAATGCAGCCATCCACGGGTTACGAGACCCTGATCTACGATTGCCTGACTGGCGACCAGACCCTGTTCCAGCGCGCCGACAACATCGAGAACGGCTGGCGCGCCGTGCAGCCGTTCCTCGATGCCTGGCAGCAGGACGCGACGGTCCAGCCCTACAAGGCCGGGGAAGATGGCCCGGCGGCCGCCGATGACCTGCTGACCCGCGACAGTCGCGTCTGGCATGGCCTCGGATGAGTGATCTGGTGAAGCATCCCATCCGGTTTTTACTCAGCGACATGGACGGCACGCTGCTGCTGCCTGATCACAGTCTCAACCAGCGCACCATTGAAGCGGTTCGCTCGTTGCGTGAGGCCGGCGTGCTGTTCAGCCTCGCCACCGGGCGACCGCCGCGGGCCATGTTGCAGCAGATCGAGGCCCTGGGCGTCGACCTGCCTACGGCGGCGTTCAATGGCGGCACGCTGGTTCATCCCGACGGCAGCTTCCTTGCGGTCCATTACCTGCCGCCCGAGGCCGCGCTGGCCACGCTGGCGCTGTACGCCGATCAGCCGGGCATCGAAGTCTGGGTCTTCGCCGATGGTGATTGGCTGGTGCGCGACGCCAACGGCCCGATGGTGCCGGTGGAGACCCGGGGGCTGGGCTATCCGCCGGTAGAAGTCGAAAGTTTCGAGCCATACCTGGAGCGGATCGACAAGATCGTCGCCACCAGCGCCAACACCGACCTGCTGGTGGAACTGGAGGCTCGGCTGCACCCGCTGCTCAAGGGCCAGGCCCAGGTGTCGCGTTCGCAACCGATCTACCTGGACGTGACGGCGATGAAGGCAAATAAAGGTGAGGCGTTGTCGACGCTGGCCGAGTTCCTGGGGGTGTCGCTGGAGCAGACCGCAGCGATGGGCGACGGCGGCAATGACCCGGCGATGTTTCACCGGGCGGGATTGTCGATTGCCATGGGGCAGGCGGAAGAGGCGATCAGGCGCCAGGCGGATGTCGTGACCGCTGCCGTGACCGAAGACGGCGCGGCCTTGGCGATCGAACGGTACATCCTCCTGTAATAAGCTGTCCGGGTCTTTGTGGCGAGGGAGCTTGCTCCCGCTGGGGCGCATAGCGCCCCCTGTCTTCGCCTGACACGCCGCGGGTGTCAATGCTTTCTTGGGGCTGCTGCGCAGCCCAGCGGGAGCAAGCTCCCTCGCCACAGGTTTCCTTTTTCTCAGCAGTATTTCTACAACCAGTACGTCACCCCATACCACCCCAAGCCACCCATCACCACGGTGTAGGGCAATGCCATCCAGACCATCCGGCCATAGGACAGGCGAATCAGCGGCGCAATCGCCGAGGTCAGCAGGAACAGGAACGCCGCCTGGCCGTTGGGTGTGGCGACGCTCGGCAGGTTGGTGCCGGTGTTGATAGCCACCGCCAGGGTCTCGAACTGTTCGCGGCTCATGTGACCGGAGACGAAGGCCTGCTTGACCTCGGTGATGTAGATGGTCGCCACGAACACGTTGTCGCTGATGGCCGAGAGCAGGCCGTTGGCAATGAACAGCATGCCAGGCTGCTGGTCGGCGGGCAGGGCCAGGACCCATTGGATCAGCGGCGTGAACAGTTGCTGGTCGTGAATGACCGCCACCACCGCAAAGAACACCACCAGCAGCGACGTGAACGGCATCGCGTCCTTGAATGCATTGCCCAGCCGATGTTCGTCAGTGATGCCGGTGAAGGCAGTAATCAACACGATGATCATCAGGCCGATCAGGCCGACTTCGGCAATGTGCAGGGCCAGGCAGACGATCAGGAGCAGTGCGGCAAGGCCTTGGACGATCAGGGCCGCGCGTTGACGTGCGGTGCGTTCGCGATTGTCCTGCTCGGCGTAATCGGCGAGCACGGCGCGTACGTTGTCCGGCAACAGCGTGCCATAACCGAACCAGCGCAGCTTTTCCAGCGCCACACAGGTTGCCAGCCCGGCTGCGAGCACCGGCAGCGACACCGGCGCGACTTTCAGGAAGAAGTCGGCGAAATGCCAGCCCATCTCATGGCCGATCAGCAGGTTCTGCGGTTCGCCCACCAAGGTGCAGACGCCACCCAGCGCCGTACCGACGGCGCCATGCATCAGCAGACTGCGCAGGAAGGCTCGGAACTGCTCCAGGTCGCCTTGGTGCAGCGAAGGCAAATCGTGGTCTTCGTCGACGCTGCTGTCCTGGCGCGGGTCGTTACCCGACGCCACGCGGTGGTACACCGAATAAAAGCCCACGGCGGCGCTGATGATCACTGCCGTGACGGTCAAGGCATCGAGGAAGGCCGACAGGAACGCCGAGAGAAAGCAGAACATCAAGGCCAGGATGGCCTTGGAGCGCACACCCAGGAGCAGGCGCGAGAACAGGAACAGCAGCAAGTCCTTCATGAAATAGATCCCCGCCACCATGAACATCAGCAGCAGGATGACCGGGAAGTTATGCAGCAATTCGTCGTAAAGTGCCTTGGGAGTGGTCATGCCCAGCGCCAGGGCTTCGACCATCAGCAGGCCGCCGGGCATCAGCGGGTAGCATTTAAGGGCCATGGCCAGGGTGAAGATGAACTCCAGCACGATCATCCAGCCTGCAACGACTGGGCCCAGTGTCCACAGCACGACGGCATTGAGGACCAGGAAGGTGATGATGCACGCCTTGTACCAACGCGGGGAATTCCCCAGAAAGTTATGCGCGAAAGCCTTAGCCATTGGACCGGACATTGGCTGCTCCTTTTAATTAGAAGCGCGCAACTTGCCGTAAGAAATGAGGAATATCAAGCGTAGGATGAATACCGTTCGCCCGCGACAATCTGACTCAGGCCCAATAACGCGCAACCACCGCTCGATAATGACCCTGGAGTGAGTAGCCGCCCACCAGGATTTTGCCGTCAGCCTGCACCGCCACGGCGGTGGCGGTGTCCAGACTGTAGCCGAGTCGCGTGCGTACCCAGCCTTTGCCGTGGCCGAAATCCGGGTCGAGGCTCGCATCCGGCAAATGCCGGGCAAGCACGAAGTCGGCCTCGATACCGCCGATGGTGGCGCCGGCGGTGACCAGCTTTCCGTCCGCTTGAAGCTGGGCGGCGGTCCACTGGCTGGCGTTGCGCCCGATCGCCATGAGCCGGCACTGGCCCTGATTGCAATGACGGTCCGGCTTGCCGTCTGGACGCACTTTCAGGGACAGGCTATGCATCGGATCGCGACTGCTGCCGAACGCCTGCAGATCACCGTTCGCATCCTCGACGATCTGGCTGATCATCGCGCTGTGACCCTGGGCCAGGATGGACAGGAAGCCCTCTTCGCCGAAGCTGTCATCGAGCCTGCCGCTGCTGTCATAGCGGGCTATCAAGCCATGCTGGGGCAGGTCGATGGCGCCACCGACGACAATATGGCCGTCAGCCTGGAGCGTCAGGCAGCCGAGCCAGGTATTTTTCAACAAGCGTCGGACCATCACGAAACCGCGACCGTTGAATGAGGTGTCCAGGGCCCCGTCCGGCAGGAGTCGGATCAGTACGCCGACATGGTCGGACAATTGGTAATGATGGTTGGCGAGCAAAAGGATCCGGCCATCGGCCTGCACTTGCATGTCGCAGGCCTCGAGACCTGGCACGCCGGGCGGCAGCCAGGGGTCGCGCAGGCCTTGGGAGAGATTGCCGCAGAGCCGGATGATATGCCGGCCGGCGTTGCCGAAGCTCTGGACAGCACGGCCTTGCGGATCGAACAGCGCCAGGGCGGGCAGGGTGTGCTCGTTGTTTTCGTAGTGCAGGCCCGACAGCAGGATATGCCCGTCGGGCAGCTCGATCACTTTGCCTGCCGTCGCTTCGAAGCCGTGGTCAAACGCGTCGATCACGCAGCCGCGGGTGCCGAAAACCGGGTCGGTCGAACCGTCAGGGTTGAGTCGCGCCAGTCCGAATCGGCTGCCGTGGGCCGTCTCGATCCTGGCTGCCACCAGGATTCGTCCGGCTCGGTCGAGGGTCAGTCCGGTGATCAGGCTCGAGGTGCTGTCTTGGAAATGAACCCAGGCTTTGCCGTTGGCGGCAAAGCCTGGATCAAGTTGCCCGGGGTGGGCCATGGTCTTGGGGAGCACGAACGCGAACTGGTTGAGCATGCCTGCCTCTCCTTGCGTGTCGACCGCCCGAAAGGGCGATGACTGCATGAGGGCAACATTCAATCCCTGAATGGGACAATGCACAACTGTCAGTTTCTACAGATGCTGCGGCGCTGCGTGCCATAACAATGGCTTTACAACCCAATGCCAAGCCTGCAATCGATAACAGGCTTTATTCCGGCATCGACCAGGATTGCAAGGTGTAGCCTTCCTGGCTCAATTCGGCACGGGCCTGTTTCAACAGATCGGCCAGTTGGACCGGGTCGGTATAGGCGCTGCTTGGAATCTGAGTGCGGCCAATATGGGTATTGGTGCGGTCGATGACGGTCAGGCTAAGTTCACCGTTACCGTCTTGTGGAGCCCAGGCCACGCATTGGAAAGGACGGAATGCGCGGTCGGCAATCAAAAGAGCTTCGTTGATACGGAGCGGGGCGTTCATGGCGTTTTCTCTTCAGTGTGCCCAAACAAATGATGTGCCGTCGGTTGGGCGTACCGTGCGGCTGGTTACTTGTACTGATGTCCCGAACCCGTAGGCGGGTCACACATTATTTAAATAAATTTCGATTTTCTTTCAGACCAGGCTTTTGCTCTTTTGTTTGAAAGCACCCTGAAAGAAAAACGCCTGTGACAACTAACGAAACGCTCGCTTATAACCACTTTAACGTGATCTCGATAATCAATTGATACAAGGGTGCGTCAACTTCTTGCTACTGTTACATGCAGGTTTGCCAAACGACTGTTTCTAATCATATTTCCTTATTTTGGCGCCAAGGATCAGTCATGATCGAAGCCAGTACGTCACGTCGTCTGCTCGTGGTTGATCCCTGCGACGATTGTCATCGCCTGTTGCCGGGGCTGCGCAGCATTGGGTGGGATGTGGACAGTTGCGCCCTTGAACACGCCGGCGATCGGACCTGTGACGTCGGTCTGCTGCGCTTGCAACCGTTCCACCTGGAACGCCCGGAAGCGGTCAAGGAATTGATCAGCCGTAGCGGCACGGAGTGGATCGCCGTGCTCAGCCAGGAAGTCTTGCGCCTGCAAAACGTCGGTGATTTTGTCTGCGAATGGTTTTTTGACTTCCATACCTTGCCCTTTGACGTGTCCAGGGTCCAGGTGACCCTGGGCCGGGCGTTTGGCATGGCGCGCCTGCGGGGCCAAGGCTCGATTCACATCGACCAGCCCGAACATGAACTGCTGGGCGACAGCAAGCCGATTCGCGAACTGCGCAAGTTGTTGAGCAAGTTGGCGCCGGCCGAGTCGCCCGTGTTGATTCGCGGTGAGAGCGGCACCGGCAAGGAACTGGTGGCGCGCACCCTGCATTGCCAGTCGCATCGGCGCAACAAGCCGTTCATCGCCATCAACTGCGGCGCCATTCCGGAGCACTTGATCCAGTCCGAATTGTTCGGTCATGAGAAGGGCGCATTTACCGGCGCTCACCAACGCAAGATCGGACGGATCGAGGCGGCCCACGGGGGCACGTTGTTTCTCGATGAGATTGGCGACCTGCCGTTGGAGTTGCAGGCCAACTTGCTGCGTTTCCTCCAGGAAAAACACATTGAGCGGGTTGGCGGCAGCCAGCCGATCGCCGTCGATGTGCGGGTCTTGGCGGCCACCCACGTGGACCTTGAGGCGGCCATCGAGCACAAGCGATTTCGCGAGGACTTGTATTACCGCTTGAATGTGTTGCAAGTGGTCATGGCACCCTTGCGCGAACGCCATGGCGACCTGGCGATGTTGGCCAGTCACTTTTCCCATTTCTACAGCCGGGAGACCGGCCGTCGTCCCCGTAGCTTCAGTGACGATGCCCTGGTGGCGATGGGCATGCACGACTGGCCCGGCAACGTGCGGGAGTTGGCCAATCGCGTCCGTCGCGGGTTGGTGCTGGCCGAAGGGCGCCAGATCGAAGCCCGGGACCTCGGCCTGGCCAGCCAGCAGGGTATCGCGGCGCCGATGGGTACGCTGGAAGATTACAAGACCCGCGCCGAGCGCCAGGCCCTGAGCGATGTGCTCAACCGTCACAGCGACAACTTGAGCGTGGCGGCACGGGTATTGGGCGTGTCCCGGCCGACGTTCTATCGTCTGCTGCATAAACACCAGATTCGCTAGAACTGCCTACACACAAGTCATTGTGGGAGCGGGCTTGCTCGCGAAGGCGGTGTGTCAGTGATATTGATTAACCTGACACTCCGCCTTCGCGAGCGAGCCCGCTCCCACAGTAGTTTTGCAGTGCCCTTGGGTATGTGCTCATCACATACCCTTAAGGACATCAGAAGTAATACGGGAATTTCAGGCTAAAGGTGAAATCCGGCGCATCGTCCGTCAGCCCGATGGACAGGTTCGGCACGATGGTCAGGTTGTCGGACGCAGCGACGGTCATGCCGATATTGAAGTAACCGGCGTTGGCGTCGCTGGAGGTCACCGATTCCCAGTCGCCGCCGTCCTGCTTGAGCTTGCTTTTCTTCTGGATCAGGTCGGAGACCGAGAACGACATGCTCATCTTCTCGTTCAACGCAAAGGCAACGCCCGCGCCGATCTGGAAGCTATCGCCGATCCGCACCTTGCCCGGGGTCTTCTGGTTGACCGTGGAGCTGATGTCGTCGAATGACTCTTCGAGGTTATGGGTGTAGGAAAGGCTGCCGAACAGGACGGCTGGGTCGAAGGTCTTGACCAGCGAGAGCCCGGGCGTGATCGACCAGACGCCGTTGCCGGTGGGCAAGTCGTCGGGCACGAACAGGTTGGTGTTGGCCTGGGATTGGCGCAGCTTGATACCAAACGGATCCTTGCCGGTGGGGGCCTTGACCCGCAGGGTGACCACCGCGTCCGGAGAGTTGATCGACTCATCCATGAACTTGTAGGCGATGCCGAAATTGACGTCGCCGATGGTCGGGTCGCGGGTCACGGTTTCTTCGCTGGTGACCCCGGCCGCACCGTTGTTCGCGCCGCCTGACTGGTAGGTGGATTCGCGGTAGACCACCGGCACGTTGAGGTCGAACTGCCAGCGATTGTCGAAGTTGTAGCGACCGGTAAGGTCCAGCGTCCAGGTGTCGGCCTTGATTCGGTCGAGGTTGATGTTGCCCAGGAAAATCGAATCCAGGGCCAGGAAGCCGTTGAGGATCAGTTGCCGCGTGTCATAGCGCGAATAGGTCACGCCGGTCTCGAAACTGAACTTGCCGCCGCCGAAGAAGCCGCTGGCCTCGTCATAGAGGTTGGAGACACTTTGGGCCGGCTGGGAATCGTCGGCCAGGGATTGCCCATAGCCGCTGCCGCCCGCTGTTGTCGCAGCACCGCCGGCGGTCTGGTTGCCTTTCATGTCGGCCGGGGATTTGGCCAGGCGCTTGGGTTGTGGCGCGGCGGGTTGGTCCTCTACTTGGCGAACCCGCTGCTCGAGCACCGCCAGGGCCTTTTGCTGGACCTCGTATCGTTGCTTGAGCTCTAGAAGCTGCTGTTTCAGGGCTTCTATTTCGGCATCCGGGGCCGCCTGTAACACGGCCGCCGGGAATAACGTGCTTAAACACATCACAGCGCGCAACGATACGGATCGATACATGAAATATGCCGTCCCTATTTGCCCAATGATCGGAAACCAGCGTAGTTCAATAACCGAGGTTACGGAGGCCGCGCAGTTGGGTCAGGTTGCAGTCCAATGCGCCGGCACTGGGGCCGTTGTTGTTCAGCACCACGTTGAGCTGCGTCATGTTGTTGACCAGGTTGCTGTTGCCCAACAGGCGAGTGTTTTGCAGCAAGCCGCCCTGGGCCACTTGTTGCAAGGTGCCGCCCTGGTTGTGGCTGGCCTGGATCGCCATCTGCACGCCGTTGCCGGTGGCAGTGACCGCGACGCTGCCGGCGGCATTGCTGCCGCTGATGGTCTGGCCCTTGGTCAACAGTTGGCCTTGGGAGGGGACAAGCGCGGGCGCCTGGCTGCTCTCCTTCACATTGATGTTGACGCTGTTGTAGGCCGTGTTGCCGTCGCCGGCGGCACGCACGCTCTGGGTCACGCCCTGGCTCGTGCCAAGGCCGGCGCCACCGGTAATGTTGCCGCTGCCCTGTTCCGGGACGCTGCCGTTACCGGTTTGCTTGATGGTGGAGACATAGAACTCGGGTTTCACGGTCGCGGCTTGGATTTGCATGGTGCTGCTGGCGCCGATCAGGTCGCCGCTGGCGTTGCGCCAGGTACTGCTCATGACGATGCCGAAGCTGATGACGCGGCCGGGCATGACATAACGACCGCGCAGCTCGGCGAGCTCCTGGTCCTTGACCTCGATGGGTTTGAAACCGGCATGGGCATAGCCCGAGGCGGTCGCGAGCAGGCAGGCCAGCGACAGCCAGTGTGAAGTTTTCATGTGCTGCTCCCGGAGCGTCCTGCTCCTTTTTGTACTTATTGTTGGCAGTGGTCGGCGATTAGAAAAAGTCGCTCTGTATGAAGCCGAAATCCATCAATTCCGCATCCCTGACCGGGTTGAAACCGTCCAGCTTGTTACGGGCCGTCAGCGGTTGAGGAGGGCTGCGTAGGGCATTGGTCTTGTCATAGCCCGGGCCGACGATCGCGAAGACGATGCCGTTCCAGCCTTTGACGAACTCATCGTGGGAATAGCGTTTGTGCCCCAGCACCGGGTCGCCGATGTAGACCCATTGCTTGTCGGCTCGCTGCAATACCACGAAGTGCTTGTAGCCGCGTATTTCCATCAGGACCACCACCGGGATCGTCACCGCTTCGAGTTTCTCCGGCGGTATCCGGTAGCCTCGGGCACGCATGCCGATGGTTTCCACGTAGCGCTTCATGTCCAGCATGGAAAAGCCCTGGGTGCGAACCAGGTCATGGTCGGCATTGACCAGCATGCCTTTGATGACGTGCTCTTCATCGACGTCGAGCCAATAGGCTTGGCGTAGCACCGTCGCCAGGGCGGCGGCGCCGCAACTGAAGTCGGTTTTCTGTTCGACGATGTCGCTGAACTTGCGCTCGCGTACGCTTTGCACCGGTTTGTAGACCAGCATGCCGCCAGGCAGGGCGGCGACCGGCATCTGCGCCGCTTCGGCCATACAGGCCAGGCAGAGCAACAGGGAAACGGCAGTGACACGCATGATCAATACGCCTGATGGACATCCGGGAAAAAAGCCCCGTTTCCCAGCGGTACCGTTCGTCTAGAGCATTGAAATGAGTCCGTGGCGAGGGAGCTTGCTCCCGCTGGGCTGCGGAGCGGCCCCAAGTTTTTGCGGTTGCTGCGCAACCGAGCGGGAGCAAGCTCCCTCGCCACAAGATTCATCCAAACCCTAGGGAAACAGCATTGCTGTTGCCGGGGCTCCGTTTCACCCGCGCTTACATGCAAGCCTTGCAGCCAGCCGCGATGGACAGCGAGTTGCTTTGCTGGTTGCCCACGCCCGCCGACACGTTGGCGCCGCCGTTACCGGAGAAGCCGTTCATGGAGTTGGTCATGGTGGCGTTGTTGATCACAGGGTTTTTCCAACCGTCGCGGGTCAGCACCTGCTGGGTGTTGCTGCCGGCCAGTTCGAAAGTCCCCACGGCGGAGAACTTGAACTTGTCGTCATCGTGGCCGCCGCCGTAGCCACCTTTGTTGCCCCAGCCGCCGTCGTCTTCGACGGTACCGGTGCCTTTGGCCTTGAAGGAGCCGGACGCCTCATAGGAACTGGTGAGGGTAACGACCTCGTTCTTCTTCACGCCTTTGTTGTCGACCACCAGGCCGGTGGACGACTGGTCAGCCGCTGCTGCGGCCTGGGCGACCCGACCGCCCGACACCGCGATAGCCAGGTTGTTTTTCTGCTGGTTGAAGTTGCCGGCGGTCACGTTGATGCCGATGTTGCCGGAGCCGCTGTTGCCCGCGTTGGTGAGCGAGGCGTTGTTTTGCGTGGAGTTGTTTTTCACATAGTTGTTGTTATTGACCTGAGTGGCGCTGGATGCGGCCACCGCGCTACCGAAGATGAAGCTTTCGTCGGCGGTGGCCAATGCGGCGGCGTTGTCTTGCTGGTTGCCATCGCCGGCGGCGATGTTGGCGCCCATGTTGCCGTTGCTGCCATTGAGCGAGTCAGTGGCCTCGGCGGTGTTTCGGGTCGCCTGGTTGGTCACAACGTTGCTGTCGCTATTTTGCACATCCAGCACCGTGGCCCCAGCGCCGGCGCTGATGGAGAGCAATTGTTCCAGCGTCGGCCCTTTGGGACCATGGTTGCCATGGCCGTTGCCATGACCGTTGCCGTTTCCGTCAGCCTGTGCAGCCATTGCCATGACAGCGGCGAGAGCGAAAACCAATGGTTTGAGTGCCATTGTAGGTTTCATGGTGTTTCTCCTTGCGTGTCGTTGGTTAAGTGTTGGTACTTTCTTATGCCCACTGCGCCGGATCAGTCAGCGACCCGGATGCTCAGGGTGTTAGCCATGCGGTTCCCCACCCCGGCACTCTGGTTCACCTGAATCACCCCTCGGCTGCCGGTGAAGGCCTGGTCGCTGGTAACGACCTGGCGACTGCCGGTTGGGGCGCCAGTTGCGCCTGAGTTCGGTAGCAACGCCACGTTCTGTTGGGACAGGGCGCTGTCGTCAATGCTCTGCGGATGGGCACTGATGCCCACCCGCATGACATTGGCCATCTGGTTGTTGGCCCCGGCGGACTGGTTCACGCCCAGCACGCCGTTGCCGTTGGTAAAGGAGTGGCCACCGATACGGGCGGTGGCGTTCATGGAGGGGTTGGCCTGGGTGTCGACGCTTTGCTGTACGCGGGTGCTGGCCTGGGCGTGGCTGCCAATGGCAATGGCCCGGGTGTTGGTTTGCTGGATTTGGTCGCCGGCCGCCTGGTTGACGTTGAAGTTGCCGGTGTACTGGCTGCCGGAATCCTGCAGGTTGGCGTTGCTGACCACCGCCACGCCCGAATCGGCAAATACCGTGAAAGAACTGAGCAGGGACAGCATGATCAGGGCGAGTAGAAACAGGACGGGTTTCATGTCACTGACCTCCCGCCAATCGACCCAGCGGGGCCAGGCCGGAACTCAGCGAGCGGTTGATGGTGCCAGAGATCGCTCCGCCGCTGCCGCCACCGTGGCCGGCATTCATGCCCGGCATGCCGTTGGGGTTGGTGACCACGTTCAGGCCCTGCACGCCGGTATTGGGGGTGACGATGTTGCGGATCGACGAACCGCTGGCCACGCTGGCGAATTCGCCATCGCTCAGTTCGGTGCTATTGGTCGCCTGGTTGATGCGTTCGGAGGGATTGGCATTGACGGTGGTCGGGTAGGGGTCTTTGCCACCGTTGCGACCGATTGCGATGGGTTGCACGTCACGGTTGAGTACGATGACGCCGTTGCCCTCGGCCTGCGCGGGCAGGCTGAACGTTGCGCCGGCGGCGCAGCCGATGAATAGCAGGCAGGTCATACCCCTGTCGAACATCCCCATGGCATCGATTCCTTCTTCGGTACGCTGGCCCTAGTCAGCGTTGCGAAGTGGGGAAGAGCAGGTGTTGTGCCGGGTTTTGAATTACCTGTGAATTCAATGAGTTGAGTTCAGGCGCGCGCAGCGGGGGAAGAAACCTGTTTCAGCGCTGAGACAACGCACGGGATGGCCAACCGGCTGCACGCTGTTCCAGGGCTCTGGATCCAGGTTTTTGGGTGGGTGTTTCAGTGACTTGACAGTCTTGATGACAATCATCTGAAACGATGTTGGATCCGGGTTTGCCGCGAGCGTGATGTTTCAAGCGTGAGACAAATCATCCTGCGGTCAGTTGGGCGACGGCCGCGAACACTTGCCGCTGGCGTTGCGCCCAGTTGCCCCGAATGATCTGGAACGGTTGCCGATGTCGACTCAGCCACGCCTCGATGGCGTCGAAAAAAGCCAGTCGTTCTGCCAGCTCGGGTTGGCAACGCAAACCGTCGCCAGTCCATTCGACCTGCTCGGGGCTCAACAGCAGCTGCAAGTCGTAATGACGGGCCAGCAACGCCGGTTCGAGCCAGTCCGGGCAGTCACCAAAAAGGGTCTGGCTCCAGAGGATGTTGCTCAACAGGTGGGTGTCGAGGATCAATAGCGAGGGTCGGCGGGCACGTGCCTCGTCTTCCCAGGCCAACTGGCCGGAGGCGATGTCAGTGATGTCCGCCAGGCACGTATCGCGCTGGGTCTGCTCCATGAAATGGCGCACGTACTCGTCCACCCGCACGCCACCAAAATGTGCCTGGAGTTGCGCCGCCAGCCAACTCTTGCCGCTGGATTCCGGGCCGGTCAGGACCACCACCTTCATGCGCGCAGGGCCGGGTCGGCGCGCCATTCCCGCCAGCCTTGCACGGCCAGCAACGTGAACAGGGCGTAGAGCGCGGCGGTCAAGTGCAAGCCCTTGTAGATGAACAGGCCGACGAAGATCACGTCCAGGACGATCCACAACGGCCAGCATTGCACGCGTTTTTGCGCCATCCACCATTGAGCGACGAGGCTGAAACCGGTGAGCGCGGCATCGAGCCAGGGCTGGGCGGCGTCGGTCCAGTGGGCCATGGCGGCTCCCAACAGCAGGCTGCCCGCCGCGCCGATGGCCAGGCCGAGCAGCACCGACGGCCCACCGAGATGGCTGACCTGACGCCCATCATGATTGTGCCCGGCACGGGTCCATTGCCACCAGCCGTAGAGTTGCAACACTGCGTAGACCACCTGCAGCAGCATGTCCGAGTACAACTTCACTTCGAAAAAAATCCAGCTGTACAGCAACACCATGACCAGGCCGATCGGCCAGCACCAGGGGTTCTGCTTGACGGTCAACCAGACAGCGATCACGCCGAGGGCTGCGGCAAACAGTTCAAGCCCGGACATGGCGGTTCCTTGGGGAAAGAGGAGAGGGCGGCGATTGTAAACGCTATGGCGTGGAGAGCTCCAATACCATTGTTGGTTGAGCCCGTGGCGAGGGAGCTTGCTCCCGCTGGGCTCTGTGGTGACCACCCAACCTGAAAAGACCCACACAGAACCAATGTGGGAGCGGGCTTGCTCGCGAATGCTGTCCTTCAGTCATGCATTTGCTGACTGTTACACCGCATTCGCGAGCAAGCCCGCTCCCACAAGGGGTTCATCAATCCTTAGACCCGGAACTGCTTGAGCAACCCGTTAAGCTGTTCACTCAGCGCCTTCAGGCGGCTGCTTGCCTGGCTGGACTGTTCGGCGGCCATGGCGGTGCTGTGGGACAGTCCGGCGGCCTGGGTGACGTTCTGGTTGATGTCTTCTACCACATGGGCCTGTTGCAGGGTGGCGCTGGCAATGGAGGCGTTCAGGCTGTTGAGGTTGCGCAGGGCCTGGCCGATGGCGTTGAGGCTGGCACCGGCCAGGCCCGCCTGTTCGATGGTCAGTTGCGAGGCACGGCTGCTGTCGCCGATGACTTTCACGGCGGCTTCGGAATGGGTTTGCAGGCGCTCGATCATCGACTGGATCTCAGCGGTGGACTTCTGCGTACGCTGGGCCAGCAGCCGCACTTCGTCGGCGACCACCGCAAAGCCCCGGCCTTGCTCGCCAGCGCGGGCGGCTTCGATCGCCGCGTTGAGGGCCAGCAGGTTGGTCTGCTCGGCAATGGAGCGGATCACCTCCAACACACTGCCAATCTGGGTACTTTCACTGGCCAGGGTGCGAATCACTTCCACCGCCTGGTCGATGGTCTGGGACAGGCGATCGATCTGCTGCAAGCTGCCGTCGATGTTGACCTGGCCTTGCTGGGCCTGGGATTCGGCGTCGCGCATCTCGCTGGCGGCGTGCTCGGCGTTCTTGGCCACGTCCTGCACGCCATACGTCACTTCATTGATCGCGGTGGCTACCAGTTCCATTTGTTGCGATTGCTGCTGGCTGCGTTCTTGGGCTTGAGCCGCGTCGTTGCCCAATTCGTTGGAAGATTGCCCCAGCTCACTGGCAGAAGCCTGCAATTGGCTCACCACTTGGCGCAGTTTGGCGGTAAAGGCGTTGAAATGCCGGGCCAGTTGGGTGACTTCGTCCTGGCCGTGGGTGTCGAGGGTGCGGGTCAGGTCGCTCTCGCCGCTGGCGATGTTGGCCATGGCGTTGACGGTCTCTTGGAGTGGGCGGACGATGCTGCGTACGATCAAGGTCAAGAACAGGCTCATGAGCACGGTAATTGCCAAGCCGATCAAGGAGGCCTTGATCATCTGGGATTGAAACTCAGCCTGCACGTCATCGATGTAAACCCCTGAGCCGATGATCCAGCCCCACGGTTCGAACAATTTGACGTAGGAAGTCTTGCCGACCGGTGCTTCGGCCCCTGGCTTGGGCCAGAGGTAGTTGATCATGCCGGCGCCCTTGGCCTTGGCGATGGCGACCATCTCGTTGAACAACGCGTAGCCGTTCGGGTCGCGGATCGCCGAGAGGTTCTGGCCTTCAAGCTTCGGGTTGGTCGGGTGCATGACCATGACCGGCGTCAAGTCGTTGATCCAGAAGTAGTCACTCTGGTCATAGCGCAGGCCTCGCACCGCGCTGAGGGCTTGCTTCTGCGCCGCCTCGCGGGTCAGGGTGCCGGCGGTTTCCAGCCCATGGTAGTAGCTCAATACGCCGCTGGCGGTCTGCACCACATGCTGGGTTTTCTGCACCTTGGCCTGATACAGATCCGTGTGGATCTGCTTGAGCATAAAGGCGCCGAGCGTGAACAACATCACGACGGCCACGACCAGGATGAGCCACAAGCGTCGGCTGATCGACACACTGCGCAAGCTATTCATACGCTGTCACTCCGGTTTTTTATTCTTGTCATATCGACGGCCGGCACTGTAACGCCCGGCCGCTATCGGTCATTGACCTGAGTCACAACGCGGCAGCGTTATCAGGGCTTGTCTGATAGGATTTCGGCCCCGCGGCGCAAAACCTGAGCCTGTTCTGATTTTTTCATTGGTTTTTTTTGGATGATCGCAGCTATCGTGCAGCCGCTGCGTGGACCTGTATGACACTTGAATAGCGATAAGACCCGCATGAGCAGGGTCTTTTTTGGGGGATGAATGGATTTGTGGACGGCCTTTTCGGCATTGATTCTTGGCGTAGTAGAGGGTTTGACGGAGTTTCTGCCGATTTCCAGCACGGGGCACCAGATCATCGTCGCCGACTTGCTCGAGTTCGGTGGCGAACGTGCAATGGCATTCAACATCATCATCCAGCTCGGCGCGATCCTCGCGGTGGTCTGGGAGTTCCGGCGCAAGATCTTCGACGTGGTGCTGGGCCTGCCGACGCAACCCAGCGCCCGCCGGTTCACCGCCAACCTGCTGATTGCCTTCTTTCCCGCCGTGATATTGGGCGTGTTGTTTGCCGACTGGATCCACCATTACCTGTTCAACCCGGTCACCGTGGCCGCCGCTCTGGTGGTGGGCGGCCTGGTGATGCTCTGGGCCGAAAAGCGCCAGCACCAGGTGCATGCTGAAACGGTGGACGATATTTCCTGGAAGGATGCGTTGAAGGTCGGTCTGGCCCAGTGCATTGCAATGATCCCGGGTACATCCCGTTCCGGTGCGACCATCATCGGGGGCTTGCTCTTCGGGCTGTCACGCAAGACCGCCACCGAGTTTTCGTTCTTCCTGGCGATGCCGACCATGGTCGGTGCGGCCGTGTACTCGGGCTACAAGTACCGTGAGCTGTTCGTGCCGGCGGATTTCCCGGTGTTCGCCATCGGTTTCGTCACGGCGTTCATCTTCGCCATGATCGCGGTCAAGGGCCTGCTACGGTTCATCGCCAGTCACAGCTACGCCGTGTTCGCCTGGTATCGGATTGCGTTCGGCCTGCTGATCCTGGCCACCTGGCAGTTCGGTTGGGTTGACTGGACCGCCGCCAAGCCATGAACGAGTCAGGCACCCGCAAACGCGCTGGGGGCAATGCCGGCGGCGGCGTGCAAAACCTGCGGCTCAAACTGATGGTGTTTGCGCTGGTCTGCGCCTTGCCGCTGTTCGGTTCACTGCTGTTCGGACTACGGGCAGTATCGTGGGTGCCGATGGCGGCCTATGGTGTCGTCAGCCTGGTGGCGTTCCTGCTGTACTGGAGCGACAAGCGCAAGGCCCGCGCCGACGCCTGGCGTACCCCGGAGAACGTGCTGCATGCGCTGGAGCTGGCTGGCGGTTGGCCCGGGGCCTTGCTGGCCCAGCAGTTGTTTCGCCACAAGACCCGCAAAGTATCGTTTCAAGTGGTGTTCTGGTTCATCGTGCTGTTGCACCAGGTGTTCTGGATCGACCAGTTGTTCCTGGGCAGCTCTCTATTTTGAATGGCTAGAGCAACAAGCCCACCTGCGTGCGCTTGGGCAATTTGCTCACGACCAATTGATGTGAGCGTTGCAGCAGGCCACGCAATTCTTCGGCCCCGAGCGGGTAGGGCACCTGCATGATGACCCACTGGGCCCGCGCCAAATAAGGCGCGGGGTGAATGCCCGGCCGGTCGCAGTGACCCAGGAACAGATCCTTGTCGACCTTGAACGCCAACGAGTCGCCCCGCAGGCCTTGGAGGGCGAACATCTTGTTCCCGGCAATGGAAAACACCCGCACGCCGCCCCATTTGTAATCCTCCCTGGCACCGGGCAAGCCCAGGCAAAACCGCGCGACATCCTCTTCGCTCAAATTCATAGTGTTTTTTCTCCACAGCCCTCGAAGACTTCCACCAAATGATCGATCCAGGCGCGCACCGCCGGCAACATGCCACGTCGATGCGGGTAGACGGCTTGTAGCCAGCCATCGGGCAACGACCACCCAGGTAGCAGTTCCACCAGTGTGCCGTCACGCAATTCCTGCTCGCAATACATGCTTGGCAATAACGTGAAACCCAGGCCGGCGAGGGTGCAGGCCCGGCGCACGATGAAGTCGTCAATGCCCAGGCGGGCTTCCAGGCTCAGTTCGGCCTGCTGCCCATCGGCCTTGACCAGGCGCAGATGCACCAGGCGATCGGCTTCCAGTGCCCCCAGTACCGGCAGCGGCTTGAGATCGTCCGGGGTTTCGATCCGCCGCCCTTCGACGAAGGCCGGGCTGGCGACCAGCATCAGCCGTGCCCGACGCAAACGCCGGGTCATCAACAGCGGGTCTTCGTCCCCCAGGTCGCGCACGCGCAACGCCACGTCGATGCCTTCGCCGATCAGGTCCACCCGCCGGTTGAGCAGGGTCATTTCCAGTTGCACCAAGGGGTATTTCACCAGGAAGGTTTCGATCACCACCGGCAGGAACTGATGGGCCAGGCCCACCGGGCTCGACACCCGCAATCGGCCACGCGGCTCGCTGGACATGCTCGCCACCGCTTCGTCGGCCATCTCGGCCTCCAGCAACATGGCCTGGCAATGGCGCAGATAGCGTTCGCCGACCGCCGTCAGTTTCAACTGGCGGGTGGTGCGCTGGAGCAGGCGAGCACCGAGGCGTTCTTCCAGTTCGGCGATGCGCCGCGACAGCCGGGACTTGGGAATACCCAGCAAGCGTCCGGCGGCCGCGAAACCATCGGCTTCGACGACTTTGGCGAAGTAGTACAAGTCATTGAGGTCTTGCATGTCGAGCTCTATTGTCCTGTCAGTAGGACAAACTATCGCATTTTTGCTGACTTATCGATCATTCGCTTCATCGATAGGATTGTCGCCAATTGATCGCCTGGTTGCGGTCCTCATTTGGAGAGCACTGATATGAAACTGCTGCACATCGATTCGAGCATCCTCGGCGACCACTCCGCTTCCCGCCAATTGAGCCGCGAAGTGGTTGAAGCCTGGAAAGCTGCCGAGCCAGGCATCGCCGTCACCTACCGTGACCTGGCCGCCGACGCGATCAGCCATTTTTCCGCGCAGACGCTGGTTGCCGCCGGTACCAGCGCTGAATTGCGCGACGCTGCGCTGAAGCATGAAGCCGATCTCAGCGCGTCGGCAATGGCCGAGTTCCTGGCGGCTGACGCGGTGGTCATCGCCGCGCCGATGTACAACTTCAGCATTCCGACCCAACTCAAGGCCTGGATCGACCGCATTGCCGTGGCCGGCCAGACGTTCCGCTACACCGAAGCCGGCCCTGAAGGGCTGTGCGGTGGCAAGAAACTGGTGATCGTTTCCACCTCGGGTGGTTTGCATGCCGGCCAACCGAGCGGCGTGGGTCACGAAGACTATCTCAAGTTGGTGTTCGGTTTTCTCGGCATCACTGATATCGAAGTTGTCCGTGCCGAAGGCCTGTCCTACGGTGACGACATGCGTACCAAAGCCCTGAGCGAAGCCACGTTGCAGATCGGCCAGCAGTTCGCCGCTGCGTAAATCCTGCGTAAAGGCAGCAAGCGCTTCGGGCAACCTTCGCAAAACCCTGTATTCTCGTCGTCATTGGATGGCCGGGATGCAGGGTTTTGCTGCATTCGGCGCCGGGGATCTGGCGCAGGTTATGCACGGCCAAGACTGCGAGCGACGGGGCCTTCCCGTGCGCTGGTGAGGGTGGAAAATTCGATGGCACGTTTTGGTGCAGCGTTGCTGCTTTGCTTGTTTGCCAGTTTCGCTTCAGTGCAGGCCGCACCGGGGCCGCATCCGCATTGGAGCGCCGGTTTCCATGAGCTGAATTTTCTTGATCCGCTGGATCAGCAGCCGATGCACGCCATCGCCTTTTATCCGTCCACCGACCGCGAACAATCCAGCCTGCTCGGCGGCTACCAGATCGATGCCGCGCCGGAGGCCCAGATCGCCATCGGCCGTTTTCCACTGTTAATGCTATCCCATGGCAATACTGGCACCCCATTGGCCCTGCATGACCTCGCCACTTCGTTGGCGCGCAAGGGGTTCGTCGTGGTGGCCGTGATTCATCCCGGCGACAATGTCCAGGACCACAGCCGGCTTGGCACCCTGAGCAACCTGTACGGGCGGCCGATCCAGATTTCCGAAGCCATCACCGCGACGCTCAATGACCCGATGCTCTCGCCGTTCGTCAACGCCGGGCAGGTTGGGGTGATCGGTTATTCGGCGGGTGGCGAAACTGCGCTGATCCTGTCCGGTGCGACGCCGGACCTCAATCGCTTGCGCCGCTATTGCAAGGAGCGGCCAGAGGATCGTGACGCCTGCAACACCCAGGGCGAGTTGATCGCCGACCGCGATGACCTGCAACCCGTGGCCGACCCCAGGGTCCGGGCATTGTTGCTGATGGCGCCGTTGAGCCTGAAGTTCGGCCGTCATACTTTGGCCGATGTCCATGTGCCGGTGCTGCTGTACAGTGGCGATGGTGACAATCTCGTGGCTTTCGACAAGAACGCCGCTGCCTTGGCCCGCAAGCTGCCCACCGCTCCAGATTTCAAGACCCTGGCCGGCGCGGGGCATTTTGTCTTCCTGGCGCCGTGCACCGACGAGCAGATCGCTGCGATGCCGGCGCTCTGCACGGATGCCGATGGCGTCGATCGCAAGGACATTCACCGCACCATGATTACCGAGGCCAGCCGCTTTTTCGGTGAGGCCTTGGGTAAGGCGACCCGGGCGGGGATGAAGACGGCTGATCAATAAGGTATTGCTATCCATTTAAGCGTTCCCCGGAATCTGAGCTTCCGTTCCGAGGGGCATGGTTTGTACGTAAGGTTGGTGTGTATATCCGTTTCTGCGGTAACGGCTACTTATGGTTCCGCCCTTACGGCGGGTCACTTTTGAAAAGCGCAAAAGTAACCAAAACGCTCCTGCCCCACCACTCGGTGCCTCGCTAGGGCTCGGCATGCCCTCACTCCGGCATTGCTCCGTGGGCCGCCGCGAAGGGCCATCCATGGCCCAGCGCGGCTATCCCGGCATCCATGCCGGGATGCCCACTCCACAATACCTGCGTTCGGCCATCGTGGTTAACGGGGCGCCCGAGATCAACGTCCTCCCCGAGGCGGCCTGAGAGCCGACCTGGCTCTTCCGGTCGTACACCCATCAGATCTGTGGGAGCAAAGCTTGCTCGCGATAGCGGTGGTTCAGTCACATAGATACTGGATACACGGCTCTTGCTTTGCTTTGCTTTTGGATCTTGATCTTGATCTTGATCTTGATCTGGACGCCCCATTAAACCACGCTGGCCGAACGCAGGTATTGTGGAGTGGGCACCTCGGCATGGATGCCGAGGTAGCCGCGCTGGGCCATGGATGGCCCTTCGCGGCGGCCCACGGAGCAATGCCGGAGTGAGGGCACACCGAGCCTAGGCGAGGTGCCGAGTGGTGGGGCAAAGCGTTTTTGGTTACTTTTGGCGCTTTTCCAAAAGTGACCCGCTGTAAGAGCGGAACCGCCAGTAGCCGTTACCAAAGAAACGGATATACACACCAAAACCCGTCCCCCCAAAAAAACGGCGCTTTCCATTTCTGAAACAAACGCCGCTTTTGCTAGTGAACAGTATTAAGGAGCGTTTATGGCCCGACGCCGCAGCAGCAACGTCAGCCCCAGCCCGCTAACCGACAACAACGCAGCACAGAAGAAAATCGACGAATAACCCAGGTTCAACGCCACCGCCCCCATCAGCGGCCCGGCAATCGCCAGCGCCAGGTCAAAAAACACCGCATAAGCACTCAAACCCGCGCCACGGCTGGTGTTCGGCACTTGCTTGATGGCCTCCACCCCCAGCGCCGGGTACACCAGCGACAACCCGAAGCCAGCCAGCCCCGCACCGACCAAGGCGAACGGGGTGGACGGCGCCAGCCACAGCAATACCAGCCCAAGGGTTTCGATGCTCATGCAAGCGATGGCCGAGTTGAAGCCACCGAAGCGGGCGATGCTGGAAATGAACAACAGCCGCGCGAGGATGAAGCAGATGCCAAAGACTGTCAGGCACCAGGCCGCGCCAGTCCAGCCGCGACTGACATAAAACAGCGTAATGAACGTGGTGAGCGTGCCGTAGCCGATCGACGCCAGGCTCAGGCCCGCGCCGTAAGGTGCAATCCGTGCAAATACTGCCCAGAAAGGCAGGCGCTCGCCGCGAATGACCGGCACCGACGGCTTGTTGCGAATCATCAACAGCGCAGCACCCGCCAGCAGCGACAGCGCAATGCCCAGGCTGGCAAACCCCAGCTCACCCACCATCACCACCCCCAGCGGTGCTCCAATAGCGATGGCCCCATACGAGGCGATGCCGTTCCAGGAAATCGAGCGGGCCGTGTGCTCCACCCCCACCTGGCCCATGCACCAACTGATGGTGCCCACGCCAATCAGCCCCTGGGCCACGCCGAGCAACAAGCGGCCAGCAATCAGAATCAGCAAGCTGGTCAGGGGAAAGCTTTGCAGCAAGGTCGAAATCAGCGTCAGCACGCCACTGAGCACAATCCCCGACAACCCGTAGACAATCGCCCGCTTGGTACCGACGCTGTCCGACAACCGCCCGGCCATGGGCCGGCTGAGCAGCGTCGCCAGGTACTGTGAACCGATGGTCACCCCGGCCACCACCGCGCTGAAGCCCAACTGTTCGTGGACATACCCGGGCAACACGGCAATGGGCAGGCCTATGCAGAGGAAGGCGATGAAGGTGTAGAAAACGATGGAGACGATCTGCAGGGTGATCGACAAGGAATTGGGGGTAGAGGAGGGCGTGGGCATGGGGCTCGTTCGCGGGCAGCGGTAAGAGAGCCTCATCATGGCGCGAGGTGGGGATAAAAGAAAGCAGGCTAACTAAATGTATTGGGAGGACTGGGTGTTCAGGCTGGATGGATGCTGTGTGTGCCGCCTCCATCGCGAGCAAGCTCGCCACAGTTGTTTTGGGATGGTCACAGGATTTGCATACTCCACAGACCCTTCTGTGGGGGGCTCAGGATTGCACATTCCACAGATCCCCTGTGGGAGCGAGCCTGCTCGCGATAGCGGAGTCAGTCAGCGATGATGCCGACTGACCCGACGCCTTCGCGAGCAGGCTCGCTCCCACATTGTTTTGGGGGATCTCAGGCATCATCAGTCCGCCAACAACACCGCCGCATCGAAGCCCACCCGCAAGTTGCCCCAATGACGGCCGCCGAAGAAAAGCGGTACGTCGATCTCGGTCATGATTTCCCCGGTATCGCGCAGGTAGGTCTGCAGCAGGAAGCGCTGGACGTTGCCCGCCGCGCGCAGGCCGATCGGGTCGTTGAAGATGCGCTTGTTGCGGCACACCGGCAAATCCACTGCCCGGTCGCCGGTCGGCGGCTTGGAGACCCAACTGTTGTTCACCGGGCAATAGCCCTTGCTGTCGACCATGAACGACACCTTGCCACCCGGTGTGCTGCGGGTGAGCTTGTCGCATTCCTCCTGGCAGACCTGGGCAAAGCGTTCGGTGTAGCTGGTCATGTACTGCTTGGGATCGGTGCCGGGCACCAGCTGGTAATTCTGATCGAACAGGTTCAGACCTTCCCGTTGCAGCGCTTCCAGGCGTACTTGCAGCGTATCGCGGCACTCGCTGGCGCGGGTGATGGCGGCATCCAGCTTGCCGTGTCCAAGCACGAAACGACCCAGCAACGCCTGGACCTTCTCGGCCACGCCAGACAGGTCGCGGGTAGCCGTGGCCGAATGCTGCATGCGCTGGTCGATCAGTTGGCTATCGGCGTGAATCTGGGTGACCCGGTCGTTGATCCCGGTGTTGCTGTCGGCGAACTGTTGGATATGGGTCGCGATGTCCGCCAGCTTGCCGTTGGTGGATTCGAAGTCGACGATCATGCTTTCGAAATGGCCTGAGGCGCGCTCCACCACTTTCTGGGTTTCCCGGGCGCTGTGGCTGATCTGGGTCGTCTGTTCATGGGTCGAACTGACCTCGTCGAGCATGGCGTCGATGTTGCGCGAGATATCGTCGGTGGCCCGGCTGACGTTTTGTGCCAGGGTCCGCACTTCATCGGCCACCACCGCGAAGCCACGGCCGCTTTCGCCGGCCCGGGCGGCTTCGATGGCGGCATTGAGGGCCAGCAGGTTGGTCTGGGCCGAGATCTGCTGGATCAACCCGACAATCGACTTGATGCTCGACGAACGCTGGTTCAAGGCGCTCACCAGGGTGGCGAACTCACCAAGGCTGCTGGAGATTTCGCTGATGTTGCCAGTCACTTCCAACAGCTCGGCATAGGAATCGCGGGCCATGCTCAGGTTCTGCGCGGTGGTGCTGGAGATGCCCTGGGTCTGGCGCGAAACCTCTTCGATGCGGCCCACGGCGGTATTGCTCTGGTCCATCACTTCCTTGGCGAAGCGCGCCTGGTGGGTGGCGCTGTCGCTGGAGTCGCTGATGTTCTTCAGCGAACGGGCCGACTCGACCGCAATGTGCACGGTCAGCGCCTGGACATTGCTGATGATCTCCCGCTGCTTGGCCAAGAAGCGGTTGCAGGTGGCGGCGAGTGTGCGGATCTCGTCGTGGGTCACCAGCGGCAAATCCTTGGACAGGTCGCCTTCGCCGTTGGCGATCTCTTCCAGGGCCTTGGTCATGGTGGTGACGGGGCGCACGATGAGGTGGCGGAAATACCAGACCATGAAGCTGATCATGCCCAGGGTCAGGACAGCGCCGAAGAGCAGGGCATGGGTGAGGCTGTCGAGCCGGCCCTCGATCTGTCCCAGCAACGTGCCGTCCAACTGCGCGTTACGCAACAACAGCATGATCTCGGCGCGGGCACTGAGGGCTACCCAATAAAGCAAGCCACTGACCAGCACCAACAGGAAAAGGCTCGACAGCTTTTTGGTGAGGGTATCGAAAAACTGCATCTCGATAGACTCATACAAGGCCTTTAACGTCTGCATCACGGCTCCAGGGAAAAAAAAGATTCGATGGCATACATTCGACCGATAGCGGCAAAGCTTTAGCGGATTTGGGCGATTTGATATCACCTTGCGATGCTGGCGCGCGTTAACCCTGTTTCTGCGGTGAAACAGACTGTCAATACCTGCTGTTACGAATTAGACGAAAGTCGTACTAGCGCGTTGCCCGACGACTGCTACGGTTTGAAGTGCAAAACAATAAAAACAAATAGAGGGCGTCTCCATGTCCACTGAAAAGCAACAGGCTGCGCGTGACTACTGGAAGGAAAACCTACGCTGGATGCTGGTTTTACTGGCCATCTGGTTCGTGGTGTCGTTCGGTTTTGGCATCTTGCTGGTCGACTCACTCAATACCATCAGCTTCTTCGGCACACCCCTGGGGTTCTGGTTCGCCCAGCAGGGTTCCATCTACGTCTTTGTGCTCGAGATCTTCTTCTATGTCTGGAAGATGAATCAGCTCGATCGCAAATATGACGTCCACGAAGACTGAGGGCGGCCCGCATGGACACAAAAACCCTGATTTACCTGGTCGTAGGCGCCACCTTCGCGTTGTACATCGCGATTGCGATCTGGACGCGTGCCGGCTCCACCAGCGAATACTACGTCGCCAGCAAGGGCGTGCACCCGGTACTCAACGGCATGGCCACCGGTGCGGACTGGATGTCGGCGGCGTCGTTCATTTCCATGGCCGGGATCATCGCCTTCGCCGGGTACGACGGCTCGGTCTACCTGATGGGCTGGACCGGTGGCTACGTGCTGTTGGCGATGTGCCTGGCGCCATACCTGCGAAAATTCGGCAAGTTCACCGTGCCCGAGTTCGTCGGGGCGCGTTATTACTCGCAGACAGCGCGGGTGGTGGCGGTGATCTGCGTGATCTTCATTTCCTTCACTTACGTCGCGGGGCAGATGCGCGGCGTCGGGATCGTCTTTTCCCGTTACCTGGAAGTGGACATCAACACCGGCGTCATGATCGGCATGGCCATCGTGTTCTTCTATTCTGTGCTGGGCGGCATGAAGGGCATTACCTACACCCAGGTAGCGCAGTACTGCGTGATGATCTTCGCCTACATGGTGCCTGCGATCTTCATCTCGATGATGATCACTGGCAATCCGATCCCGCAGTTGGGCTTTATCAGTGAGGCCGCCGGTTCGGGGCAGAGCGTGATCGAGCGGCTCAACGGCTTGGGCGCCGAATTAGGCTTTTCTGCCTATACCAATGGCACCAAGTCGACCATGGACGTGTTTTTCATCACCATGGCGCTGATGGTCGGCACCGCGGGCCTGCCCCACGTGATCGTGCGGTTCTTTACCACGCCCACCGTCCGGGATGCACGCAAGTCGGCAGGCTACGCATTGCTGTTCATCGCCATTCTCTACACCACCGCGCCGGCCGTGGCGGCCTTCGCACGCACCAACCTGCTGACCTCCATTCCCAATATCAGTTACAGCACCGCGCCGACCTGGTTCAAGGCCTGGGAGAACTCTGGACTGATTGCCTGGGCGGACAAGAACAACGACGGCATCATCCAGTACAGCCCGGGCGCGGCGCTGGTCGGAACGCCGAGTTTTACCGGCGAGCGCGGGGCGCATGAGCAGCGGTTGCTCAAGAACCAGCTCTCGCCAGTGCCCAATGAACTCTATGTCGACAACGACATCATGGTCTTGGCCAATCCCGAGATCGCCGGCCTGCCGGGATGGGTGATCGCATTAATCGCCGCCGGTGGCCTGGCGGCGGCGCTTTCGACCGCAGCGGGGCTGCTGCTGGTGATCTCCACCTCGATTTCCCATGACCTGCTCAAAAGCAACATCATGCCCACGATCAACGAAAAGCAGGAGCTGCTCGCGGCACGCATTGCCGCCGGTGTGGCGGTGCTGATTGCCGGATTGTTTGGCATCTACCCACCCGCATTCGTCGCCCAGGTGGTGGCGTTCGCCTTCGGGTTGGCGGCGTCTTCGTTCTTCCCGGTGATTGTCATGGGGATCTTCTCCAAGCGCATGAACCGCGAAGGCGCGATCGCCGGGATGATCGTCGGGCTGACCTTCACATTCACCTATATCGTCTACTTCAAGTTCATCAACCCGACGATGAACACGGCTGAACATTGGTGGCTGGGTGTGTCCCCTGAAGGCATCGGTACGTTGGGGATGGCCTTCAACTTCCTGGCGGCCGTGGTGGTGTCACGCTTTACCGCGCCGCCGCCGGAGCACATCCAGCACCTGGTCGAAGACATTCGAGTACCGAGAGGAGCCGGTGCTGCCATCGATCATTAACGGGTAGTCCCGGAGGAGGGAAACCAGGGAGGGCGCCGGATTCATCATCCGGCGCCCTTTTTTGTGCGCAGAGTCAAGCAGGGAGATGTTAGAAAGATTTACTGGGAATCATTCTCAAAGTATATTCGCTCTCATTCCTATCCCTCTGTGAGTGCGCGTCTTGAATCGTTCCACCCCTCTCGCTTACCGCAATGCTCTCGTCAAATGTGTTTTACCCGCACTGTCCTGCTGTTTCATGGCAAGCCCCCTGAGGGCACAAGACACTCTGGAGCTGCCCACCACCAACGTGCAAGGCAGTCGGATCATTCAGGACGAAGGCTACACGACGTCGCAAGCCAGTACGGCGAGCAAGAGCGATGTACCGATCAAGGAAGAGGCGCAATCGATCAACGTGGTGACCCAGCAGACCTTGGCGGACTATCAAGTGCGCTCGCTGAACGACGCGATGAAATTCATCAGCGGCGTCAGCCAGGGCAACACCTTGGGCGGCTCGCGGGACTCGCTGGTCAAGCGTGGTTTCGGCACCAACGACGACGGCTCGATCCTGCGCGACGGCGTGCGTTCGAACCTGGGCCATAACTTCAGCGCCACCACCGACCGCGTCGAAGTGCTCAAGGGCCCGGCCTCGATGCTGTACGGCGCACTGGAGCCCGGGGGGCTGATCAACGTCATCAGCAAGAAACCGGAATACACCCAAAGCACCACGCTGAGCGGTTCGGCCTACAGCGAAGGCGGCGGCACCATGGCCCTGGACACCACCGGGCCGTTGGGTGACACCGGGTTGGCTTATCGCCTGATCGCCGAGCGCGGGCATGAGGATTACTGGCGCAACTACGGCGTCAACGAGAGCACCCTGGTGGCGCCGTCCCTGGCGTGGACGGGTGAGCTGGCTTCGTTGAACCTGAGTTATGAGTACAACGAATATTCCAATCCGTTTGATCGGGGTACGGTGTTTACCAATGGGCATCCGGCCGATATCGACTATGACAAACGCCTGGATGAGCCTTGGGCCAAGAGTGTCGGTATTCGCGAAACAGCGACGGCGCGGTTCGAGTATGAGTTGAGTGAGGCGTGGAAAACGCGGGTGACTTATGGCTGGAACAATGACCGGTACAGTCTTTCGATTGCGCAGCCCGTCACTTTGACTGGAAACATGTTGAGCCGAAGGGCCAATGGCGCTCATTACGATGATGAAACCCGCTATGCCAGCTGGGATTTCATGGGCAAGCAGGAACTGTTCGGCCAGCGCCACGACCTTTTGGTTGGCATTGATAACCAGGTATCCGATCAGTTCCGGGGTAAGACCTACCGTGGAAAAGTCCAGCCTGGTTTCGATGTCACGTCGCCGGTCTATGGCAACCTGCCAGAGCCAAGCCTTGTCAGCTCTACTGACAGTGACCTGCGAAACCAGTTGAATTCCAGTTCGGTGTATCTGAAAGACAACTGGCATTTGGATGACCGCTGGATTCTGGTATTGGGTGGTCGCTACCAACACTACGATCAATACAGCGATCAAGGCTTAGGCGGTGATTACGATGTCAATCGTGATGACAATGGCGACGCCTTCGTGCCGTTCCTGGGGCTGGTCTATAAAGCCACCGATACCCTTTCGCTGTACGGTAACTACAGCCGGTCGTTCAAGCCCAATGATGTAGTCGACAAGGATCGTCGTACCTTCCAACCAGAGGAGGGTCGCAGCTACGAAATCGGCGCCAAGTACGATCCGCTGCCGGGGCTGAACATCAACCTCGCTTTGTTCGACATCGTCAAAAAGAACGTAGTCACCACCGTTGACGAAGTCTCGGAAGCCGCCGGCAAGGTCGGTTCCCAAGGTCTGGAGCTGGACATCACCGGTCGCCTGGCCGACCGTTGGGATTTGATCGGCACCTATGCCTACACCCACACCGAAATACTGGATGATCCCAAGGACGAGGGCCATCGCCTTCCCGATGCGCCAAAACACACCGCCAGCCTGTACCTGAGCCACCACCTGAACGTGCCTGCCGAATTCGGTGCCTGGCACGCCGGCGCCGGTGCCCGCTACGTCGGCGAACGCGCGGCCAATAAAGCCAACGAGTTCTGGCTCAGCAGCTACACCGTCGCCGACGCCTTCCTGCGCTGGGAGTCGCCAGTGTTCGGGCACAAGACGTCGTTGCAACTGAACGTCGACAACCTGTTCGACAAGCAATACTACCCGTCCTCCACCGGCAGCCAGGTGCAGGTCAATGTCGGCGAGCCGCGTACCGCCAGGCTGAGCGCCAGCGTGACGTTCTGATCCAAGCGCACCAACAAAAATGCCCGGACGGTGAAGTCCGGGCATTTTTATTTCAGCTTCAGGCCGCCTTCGCGAGCAGGCTCGCTCCCACACTTGTTTTTGGGTGGCCTCAAGACTTGCGTAACCACCGATCCCTTTTGTGGGAGCGAGCCTGCTCGCGAAAGCGGAGTGTCAGTTAACGATGATTTGACTGACCCGACGCCATCGCGAGCAAGCCCGCTCTCACAGGATCACCGAAACGCCGGCACCACCTGTTGGATGAACAGTTCCAGGGATTTTTTCTTCTCGGCATGGGGCAGGCTGTTGTCGCACCAGAAGCTGAACTCATCCACTCCCAGTTCCTGGTAATACTTGATCCGCTCGATGATTTGCTGCGGTGTGCCGATCATGGTGTTCTTGCGGATGTTCTCCAGCTGGAATTCCGGACGTTCGGCGAATTTTTCTTCCGGGCTCGGCGCGAGGAAGCCGTTGACCGGCACCTGCTTGTTGCCGAACCAGGCATCAAAGGTGCGGTAGAACTTCGAAATCGCCTGGGCACCGATTTTCCAGCCTTCGGGATCGTCCACTGCGTGTACGTGGGTATGGCGCAGCACCATCAATTGTGGGCGTGGCACGTCGGGGTTGTTGTCCAGGGCGGCCTGGAACTTGTTCTTCAGGTCCAGGACTTCCTCGTCGCCCTTCATCAATGGCGTGACCATCACATTGCAGCCGTTGGCGACGGCGAAATTGTGGGAGTCTGGGTCGCGGGCGGCGATCCACATCGGCGGGTGAGGCTTGCGGATTGGCTTGGGCACGCAGGTGGAGGTGGGGAATTTCCAGATCTCGCCATCATGGGCGTAGTCGCCTTGCCACAGGGCGCGCACCACCGGGACCATTTCCCGCAGGGCCTGGCCGCCGGAGGAAGCCGGCATGCCGCCGGCCATGCGGTCGAACTCCACCTGGTAGGCGCCCCGGGCCAGGCCGACTTCCATGCGGCCATTGCTGATGACATCCAGCAGCGCGCATTCGCCGGCCACTCGCAGCGGGTGCCAAAACGGCGCAATGATGGTGCCAGCGCCCAGGTGAATGGTGGTGGTCTTGCCGGCCAGGTACGCCAGCAGCGGCATCGGGCTTGGCGAGATGGTGTATTCCATGGCGTGATGTTCGCCGATCCAGACGGTGCTGAAACCGCCGGCCTCGGCCAACAGGGTCAACTCGCTCAGGTCTTCGAACAGCTGGCGATGGCTGACGCTTTCGTCCCAGCGCTCCATGTGTACGAACAGGGAAAATTTCATGGCGCTTTCTCTTATTTGTTGACGATCGGTTCAGGCGAGGACGGGCAGGGCGCCCATCTTGCCGTGGCAATAAACCAGCGGTCCCGGTGTGTGCTGCGGCACGATCAGGTTCTTCACGGCGCCGACCATGATGGCGTGGTCGCCGCCTTCGTATTCGCGCCACAGTTCACACTCGATGATGGCGGTGGCGTTGCTCAGCAGCGGGTTACCCAGTTCGCTTAAGGTCCATTCGATGCCCTGGGCCTTGTCCTTGCCTTTGCGGGCGAAGGCATAGGCTTCGTCCTGTTGGCCGCCGGAAAGGACATGGATGGCGAAGCGCTTGTTCTTGATCAGCACCGGGTAGGAATCGGAGCTGTAGTTGGGGCAGAACAACACCAGCGCCGGTTCCATCGACAATGAGCTGAAGGCACTGGCGGTGAGGCCGACGACCTGGCCGTCGTCATCGAGGGTGGTGATAACCGTCACCCCGGACGGGAACGAGCCCATGACTTGTTTGTAGATGTTGGCATCGATCATCGGACCATCCTCGGGCTGTAGCGGTTGTGGGCGCGCGATGTTCATCAATGGGCACCCGCGGCTTTGTTCAGGTCGCTCTCAGCCCATTGGGTGTAGACGCACGCATCGGCGGTTGCCCAGCGCACGCACACCGGGTCGCCAGCCTTGAGTGGCATGCCGGCGGCGGACAGCGCCTTGACGGTCATGGCCGTGCCGCCGGACGTCACCACGCTGCAGGTCTGGCTTTCACCGAGGAACAGTACTTCGACGACCTTGGCCGAGACTTCATTCCAACCGGCCGCCAAGGGTTCCTGGGCCGCTTGCTCGACGCTCAGGGCGAGGGCTTTTTCCGGGCGCACCATCAGCAGCACGTCCTGGTCCGCTTGCAGGCCGGCGGTCAGGCGGATCGACAGCGATTGGCCTTCGAAACTCGCCACGGCATTGCCCTGGGCCTTGAGCTTGAGGAAGTTGGAATTGCCCAGGAATGACGCGACAAAGGCGTTCGGCGGGTTCTGATAGAGGTCATAGCCGCTGCCCAGGCCGACGATTTTGCCGTGGCTGAAAATGGCGATGCGCTGGGACAGGCGCATGGCTTCTTCCTGGTCATGGGTGACGTAGACGATGGTGATGCCCAGCCGGCGGTGCAACTGGCGCAGTTCGTCCTGCAAGTCTTCACGGAGCTTTTTATCCAAGGCCCCAAGAGGCTCATCCATCAGCAGGATGCGCGGTTCATAGACCAGTGCCCGGGCAATCGCCACGCGCTGTTGCTGGCCGCCGGACAGTTGCGAAGGGCGACGATGGGCGAACTCTCCCAGCTGCACCAGCTTGAGCATGGCGTCGACCCGGCGTTCGCGCTCGGCGCTGGCCAGTTTGCGAATCGCCAGGGGAAAGGCAATGTTGTCGCGCACCGACAGGTGCGGGAACAGTGAGTAGCGCTGGAACACCATGCCGATGTCGCGTTTGTGCGGCGGTACGTTGACCAGGGATTTGCCGCCCACCAGGATCTCGCCGCTGCTGGGGGTTTCGAACCCGGCCAGCATCGACAGGGTGGTGCTCTTGCCCGAGCCGCTGGAGCCGAGGAAAGTCAGGAATTCGCCGTCCTGGATCTCCAGGGAAATATCGTCCACGGCGGCAAAGTCGCCGTAGTGCTTGTTCAGGTTGCGCAGGCTGACCAGGGTCTTGTTGTGCTGTTGTGCGAGGTCTTTGACGGCACTCATCGTGTTCTCCTAGGCGCTCAGGCGCTGATTTCGTTGCGCCGGCGCAGGGCGGCGGCGATCACCATCACCAATACCGAGAGGCCGATCAGCAGCGTCGAAGCGACGGCAATCACAGGCGTCAGGTCCTGGCGCAGGGTGGTCCACATCTTGACGGGCAAGGTTTGCAGGGTCGGGCTGGCCATCATCACGCTCAGCACCACCTCATCCCACGACACCAGGAACGCGAACAAGGCGCCGGCGACCATGCCCGGGCGAATGGCCGGGAAGGTCACTTTGAACACCGCTTGCAGGCGTGAGGCACCGCAAATCACCGCCGCATCCTCGATGGATTGGTCGAACAGCTTGAGCGAGTTGATGATCGAGATAATGGTGAACGGCAGCGCGACGATCACATGGCTGACCACAAAGGCGAACATCGTCCCGGTGTAACCGAGCTTGAGGAACAGTGCGTACACCGCCACGGCGATAATCACTAGCGGCACGATCATCGGCAGGGTGAACAGGCCGTAGAGCATTTCCCGGCCCGGAAAACGCCCGCGCACCAGGGCAAACGCGGTGGGCAAGCCCAGGGCTACGGCGCAGACGGTGGTCAGCACCGCAACCTTGAGGCTGGTCAGCGCCGCGCTCATCCAGTCGGGGTTGGAAAAGAACTGGCCGTACCATTTGAGCGTCCAGCCCGGTGGCGGGAAGACCAGCCATTGGGACGAACCGAACGACAGCAGCACGATGAATACGATGGGCAACAGCAGGAACAGCGCGATCAGCCCGGTGGTGAAATACAGGCCGAACCGCATGCGCCGGCTCATGGCATTGGGAGTCAGGAGCATGGCGGCTTACCTCGCGTTGCTGGCACCCACCGGGGATTCCGGTTGGAGCTTCAGGTAGAAGTAGAACAACACCAGGGTGATCGCCACCAACAGGGCCGCGCCGGCACTGGCCAGGCCCCAGTTGAGGAACGACTGCACCTGCTGGATGATGAATTCCGGCAGCATCATGTTCTGCGCGCCGCCCAGCAGTGCCGGGGTCACGTAGTAACCGAGGGACATCACGAACACCATCAGCCCGCCCGAGAACAGCCCCGGCCGGCACAGCGGCAGGAACACCCGGAAGAAGTTGGTCCACGGGCTAGCGCCGCAAATCGAACCGGCCTGCAGGATCATCGGGTCGATGGCCTGCATGGTCGCCTGCAACGGCAGGACGATGAACGGGATCATGATGTAGCTCATGCCGATCACCACGCCGGTGAGGTTGTGCACCATCTCCAGCGGCTGGTCGATGATGCCCAGGGCCATCAATGCCTTGTTCACTACCCCGGAGGCCTGCAACAGCACCAGCCAGGAATAGGTGCGGGCCAGCAGGCTGGTCCACATCGACAGCAGCACGATGTTCAGCATCCAGCGCCCCCAGCCACGGGGCACCAGGGTGATGGCCCAGGCCAGGGGGAAACCCAGCAGCAGGCTGAACAGCGTCACCAGCCCGGCCACCGAAAAGGTGTTGAATAGCACTCGGGCATAGGCCGAGTTGGCGAACAGTTGCTCGTAGTTGCCCAACCCGGGCACCGGCTCCAGCACACCGCGCAGCAGCAGGCCGATCAGCGGCGCCAGGAAGAACAGGCCGAGGAACAGCAGGGCGGGGAGCAGGTTACCGGCCCCGCGCCAGCGCTGCAGCCGCGACGGCGCTTGCGGTGCAATGGCCGGGACGGTTGCCACACCGGCAGCGCCAGCGGCGCCCCCGGTGTGCTGGGTTGCCGATGCCGACATTTTTATTTGACCAGCCATTCGTTCCACCGTGTCGCGATGTCCTGACCGTTCTTGGCCCAGTACGCGAAATCAAGCGTGATCTGATCCTTGGCGTAGGCAGTCGGCAAGTTGGGGGCGAGCACCGAATCCAGGCGTGCGACGCTGTCGACGTTGACCGGCGCGTAGGCGGTCAGGTTGGAGAAATCGGCCTGGCCCTTGGCGCTGCTGGCGTTGGCCAGGAACTTCATGGCGGCGGCCTTGTTTTTCGAGCCCTTTGGAATGACCAGGATATCGGCCATGACCAGGTTCTGCTTCCAGCTTACGCCGACCGGAGCGCCGTCTTGTTGCAAGGCGTAGATCCGGCCATTCCAGAACTGGCCGATGCTGGCTTCGCCGGACGCGAGCAACTGCTGGGACTGGGCGCCGCCGCCCCACCAGACGATGTCTTTCTTGATGGTGTCGAGTTTCTTGAAAGCACGGTCCAGGTCCAACGGATAGAGCTTGTCCTGAGACACGCCATCGGCCAGCAGGGCCAACTCAAGCACGCCGGGGCTCGGCCATTTGTAGAGGGCGCGTTTGCCAGGGTAGGTTTTGGTGTCGAACAGCGCGGACCAGTCCTGGGGCTTGCCGGAACCGAGCTTGCCTTCGTTGTAGCCGAGCACGAACGAGAAGTAGAACGAGCCGACACCGTGGTCGGAGACGAAACGCGGGTCGATCTTGTCGCGTTGGATGACCGAGAAATCGAGGGGTTCGAGCAGGCCTTCGGCTGCGGCGCGCAAGGCGAAGTCCGCCTCGACGTCGACCACGTCCCACTGCACGTTGCCGCTTTCGACCATGGCCTTGAGCTTGCCGTAGTCGGTGGGGCCATCCTGGACCACGGTGATGCCGCTGGCCTTGCTGAATGGGTCGGCCCAGGCCTGCTTCTGCGCGTCCTGGGTGCTGCCGCCCCAACTGACGAAGTTGACGCTTTCAGCGGCCATCGTCGCCTGGCTGGTGATACTCAGTAGGCCAACAAAAAAAATTGCGGCTGCACGTTTCTTCAACACCATTTTCACGCCCTCATTGTTGTGTTTATTGAGCGGGCTTTTGTTCGCCCACCTATCGGGAGCATTGGTTCAACTGGCCTTGCGGGGGACCGTGCCAACGGTTGGCTGAAGCACTCGGTCTATGGAATATCATATTATGGTATTCCAAACTTTCTGCAAGGGTTTTGCTGTACCGGCTATCTGTCTGCCTAGGTTTTTCGTGATCTTTTGTGGGATTTTGTTCAGCCTCGGGTTATCCCTCGAAGGGGATACTTTCCACCACTTCCAAGTCATAGCCGGTCAACCCCGCATACTTGAGCGGTGGTCCCAGGTGCCGCAATTTACCGACGCCCAGATCCTGGAGAATTTGCGCGCCGGTGCCCACTTCAGAATAGATGCGCGATTGCGACCGACTGAACTGTCGTGGTGGCTGGGTCAGTTGCGGTACGCGCTCGAGCAGCGCCTGGGACGACTCGTGATTGGCCAGCACGACCACCACGCCGCAACCTTCCTCCGCCACCCGCTGCAGGGCCGCCCACAACGTCCAATTGGACGGGCCGTTGTATTCGGCACCCACCAGGTCCCGCAGTGGATCGATCACATGCACCCGCACCAGGGCCGGTTCTTCCCGACGGATATCGCCCATGACCATCGCCATGTGCACGCCGCCTTCGATGCGGTCTTCGAAGGTGAACAAGCGGAAGGTGCCATGCACCGTCGGCAGTTCCCGTTCACCGATGCGCACCACCGTGTGCTCGGTGCTCAGGCGGTAGTGGATCAGGTCGGCGATGGTGCCGATCTTGATGTCGTGCTTGCGAGCGAAAATCTCCAGGTCCGGGCGGCGGGCCATGGTGCCGTCATCATTCATCACCTCGACGATCACCGAGGCCGGGGTGAAACCCGCAAGACGCGCCAGGTCGCAACCGGCTTCGGTGTGCCCGGCCCGGGTGAGCACGCCGCCTTCCTTGGCCCGCAGCGGGAAGATATGCCCCGGCTGCACAATGTCGTTGGGCCCCGCATCGACGGCCACGGCGGCGGCGACGGTGCGCGCCCGGTCGGCAGCGGAAATGCCAGTGGTCACGCCGCTGGCAGCCTCGATGGACACCGTAAACGCGGTGCTGAACACACTGCCGTTGCTCGGTACCATTTGCTCAAGTCCCAGGCGCTGGCAGTGCTCATCGGTCAACGTCAGGCAGATCAGCCCCCGGGCTTCGCGCGCCATGAAGCTGATGGCCTGGGCATTGCAACAGTCGGCGGCCAGGAGCAGGTCACCTTCGTTTTCCCGATCTTCGTCATCCACCAGCAACACCATCTTGCCCAGGCGGTAGTCTTCGATGATTTCCTGAATGTTGTTAAAGGCCATGTCGGGCTCTCTTTGTTTTGAGGGGCTTGCTGGAACGATGTTGTGGTATACCATAATACAAAACAAACCGAGAGGTCACTATGAAGGCGTACTGGATTGCTCATGTGGATGTCACCGACCCCGATCAATACAGCCAATACACCCAACGGGCGCCGGCGGCGTTCGCCTTGTATGGCGGTCGGATGTTGGCCCGGGGCGGGCGCAGCGAAGCGATGGAGGGCAGGGCCAGGCCGCAGCGCAGTGTGGTGATCGAGTTCGATTCCTACGAACAGGCGCTGGCCTGCTATCACTCGGCGCAGTATCAGGAAGCCAAGACGCACCGTGAAGGCGTGGCCCGGGCCGAGGTGATCATTGTCGAGGGTGTGATTCCACTGTAGGAGCTGTCGAGTGCAACGAGGCTGCGATCTTGTCCCAGACAGTTGAGTCTCAAGCGAAAGACCAAGATCAAGATCAAAAGATCGCAGGCTTCGCCAGCTCCTACAGGAGCGTCAGCGGATGAAATGAATCTTGCCGCTGTCGTCGTTGCCCATGTAGATGCCATAGACCCCGGCCTGGCGTTCCTCGATATAACGTTCGAGGATCTGCCGGATGGCCGGGTAATAGATGCTGTCCCAGGGAATGTCTTCAGGGGCGAAGAACTGGCAGGCGAGGGTTTCCGGGCCGAACTGGCCGGTGATCTCCAGCGCGATGGCGCGGAAGATGATGTACACCTCGCTGATCTTCGGCACGCTGAAGATCGAGTAGGGCGAGACGATTTCAGCGTGTACGCCGGTTTCTTCCCAGACTTCCCGCAGCGCGGCCTGTTCAGTGGTCTCGTTGCCTTCCATGAAGCCGGCCGGCAGCGTCCAGGTGCCCGGGCGCGGCGGGATGGCGCGCTGGCACAGCAGGTACTTGCCGTCCTGCTCGATGATGCAGCCGGCAATGATCTTCGGGTTGACGTAGTGGATGTAGCCGCAACCACCACACATCAGTCGCTCATGGGTATCGCCCGCTGGCAGGCGGTGATCGAGGTCACTGCCGCCGCACTTTGGACAAAAGCTCGGGCTGAACATGGCTAGCGACCTATGCGCGGTTCTTTGAGGGCGATGGGCGGGATGATTTCGGGGATTTCACCGGTCTCTTCCTGTTGGCGCTTGAGGTAATCCAGGGCGACCTTGGCAGCGGCGCGTACGTGGTCGACGCAGGCCTGGTGGGCGGCCAGGGGGTCGCCGCTCTTGATCGCCTCGACCATGCGTTCCATTTCCTGGTTGCTGCTGCCGCGACGGTTTTCCTGGGACACCGAGGTCGCCCGCAGATAGCTGATGCGCGCCTGCAACTGGCGCAACTGGGTGGCGGCCACGTGGTTGCCGGAGCCTTCGAGCAACACGTCGTAGAAGCCTTGCACCGAATCGATGACCTGTTGCAGCTCACCTTCCTTGAGGGCCTTGCGGTTTTCCTCGAGGGCTTTCTCCAGGGCCTTGATGTCCTTGGCCTTGGCGCGCAGGGTGAACAGTTGGACGATCAGGCCTTCGAGCACGCAACGCAGTTCATAGATGTCCACGGCATCGGCCAACGTGATGATGGCGACCCGTGGGCCCTTGGCATCGGCAAACTCCACCAGACCTTCGGATTCCAGGTGGCGCAAGGCTTCACGCACCGACGTGCGGCTCACGCCCAGGCGATCGCACAGATCCCGTTCGACCAGGCGATCGCCCGGCAGGAGCTGGAAGTTCATGATGGCGCTTCGCAATTTATCCAGCACGATCTCGCGCAGGGTAACGGGGTTGCGATTGACCTTGAAGCTGTCGTCGAGTGGCAGGCGTTTCATGGGGTCCGCTCTGTAATATGGCTGTCCATGCCAAACGGGCAACATCCGTGCACGTTCAGATCAAACAGCCGAGGGTTGACTGGAGGCCTCGGCATCGGCTTCGGCGAAGGCTTCACGGGCAAGCCGGAAACTGTCCACGGCAGCGGGAACGCCGCAATAGATACCGACCTGAAGCAGAATTTCGCGTATTTGCTCACGACTCAAGCCGTTACGCAAGGCGCCACGCACATGCAGCTTGAGTTCGTGTGGGCGATTGAGGGCGGAGATCATCGCCAGGTTGATCATGCTGCGCTCCTTGAGCGATAAACCCTCGCGACCCCAGACATGACCCCAGCAATACTCGGTGACCATTTCCTGCAGCGGCCGGGTGAAATCATCGGCGTTCTCGATGGAACGGTTGACGTAGTCCTGGCCCAGCACCTGGGTGCGGATCTTCAGGCCTTGTTCGTATTTGTCATTGCTCATGCGGGCTCCCTGAAAAAAGTGCTGAACCTGTGGGAGCGAGCCTGCTCGCGATAGCGGTGTGTCAGGCAGATCAATTTCGACTGTCGCACCGCTATCGCGAGCAGGCTCGCTCCCACAAGGGGGATGTGTATGGTCATCAGGCCAGCGCGGGCAGTGGCCCCAGCTTGCCCTTGTGGTAGATCATCGGCGTCACCGGCTGCGCGGGCAGGATCAGGTTCTTCACCGCGCCGACGATGATCGCGTGGTCGCCGCCATCGTATTCGCGCCACAGCTCGCATTCGATGATGGCCGTGGCTTTGCCCAGCAACGGATTGCCCAGCTCGCTCAGGTGCCAATCGATGCCCTTGGCCTTGTCCTTGCCTTTACCGGCAAAGGCGTAGGCTTCGGCGGTCTGGTCGGCGGACAGCAGGTGGATCGCGAACTGCTTGCTGTCGCGCAGCACCGGGTAGGTGTCAGACGCATAGTTGGGGCAGAACAACACCAGCGCTGGGTCGATCGACAGCGCGCTGAACGCGCTGGCGGTGATGCCGACGATATTGCCCTCAGGGTCCAGGGTGGTGACCACCGTGACGCCGGACGGGAAGGAGCTCATGACTTCTTTGTAAATGCCGGGTTCGATCATTTCTCAGGACTCCTAGCGCATCACGAACGGATCAGGCATGGGCGCCTGGGACAGGTTGATCCACACCGTTTTCAGTTCGGTATAGGCCAGCACCGAATCGATGCCGCTCTCGCGTCCATAGCCGCTGTTCTTGAAACCACCGATGGGCGCCATGGCCGACACCGCACGGTAAGTGTTGACCCAGATGATCCCGGAACGCACATCCCGGGCCAGGCGATGGGCGCGGCCCAGGTCGCGGGTCCAGATGCCGGCCGCGAGGCCGAACTGCGAGTCATTGGCAATCGCCAGGGCCTCGGCTTCGTCCTTGAAACGAATCACCGAGGCCACCGGGCCGAAGACTTCTTCCTGCATGATCTTCATCGAGTTGCGGTCGCATTCGAACAGCGTCGGCTCATAGAACCAACCGTCGCCCAGGTTCGGCGGACGCTTGCCGCCCAAGCGCAGGCGCGCACCTTCGGCAATCGCGTCGGCCACCAGGCCCTCGACTACGGCCAGTTGCTGCGCGGTGGCCATGGGGCCCATTTCACTGGCGTCTTCCTGAGGATTGCCGATGCGGATGCGCTGGGCGCGCTGGACCAGCCGCGAGACGAACTCATCGTAGATCTCGTCCTGCACCAGCAACCGTGAGCCAGAGACGCAGCTTTGACCGGATGCCGCATAAACCCCGGCGATTGCCCCGTTGATTGCACTGTCCAGGTCGGCGTCGGCGAAAATGATATTCGGTGATTTGCCGCCCAGCTCCAGGGAAAGCTTGGCGAAGTTCTCGGCGCTGCTGCGCACCACATGGCGGGCCGTGGCCGCGCCGCCGGTGAAGGCGATCTTGCGCACCAGCGGATGGCGGGTGAGGGCGGCGCCGGTGCTCGGGCCGTAGCCGGTGATGACGTTGACCACGCCCGGCGGGATCCCGGCTTCCAGGGCCAGGCGAGCCAGCTCAAGAATGGTTGCCGAGGCGTGCTCGGACGGTTTGATCACAATGGTATTGCCTGCCGCGAGGGCCGGCGCCAGTTTGATTGCGGTGAGGTACAGCGGGCTGTTCCAGGGAATGATCGCCGCCACCACGCCCATGGCTTCGTGCACCGTATAGGCAAACATGTCCGGCTTATCGAGGGGCAGGGTGCCGCCTTCGAGCTTGTCGGCCAGGCCTGCGGTGTAGTGGAAGAACTCCGGCAGATAGCCGACCTGGCCGCGGGTTTCGCGAATCAGTTTGCCGTTGTCGCGGCTTTCCAACTGGGCCAATTGTTCTTTGTTTTCGGCGATCAGGTCACCGAGACGACGCAGCAATTTGCCACGGGCGGTGGCGGTCAGCCCGCGCCAGGCCGGGCTGTCGAAAGCGCTTTGTGCTGCCTGGACGGCTCGGTCCACATCGGCTTCGCCGGCGTCAGGCAACTCGGCCCAGGGTTGGGCCAGGGCCGGGTTCAGGCTTTCGAAGGTTTTGCCGGACAAGGCATCGACCCATTCACCGCCGATGCACATCGAAAAACGTGCGAGTGTCATGCAACGATCCCCTTTATTTGGTTTTGTCGGGCGCTTGCCGTGTCGAGGAACTCCAGCAACAACTGGTTGACCAGGCGCGGTGACTCTACCGGCATCATATGCCGCTGTTCGGCGAGCACCGCAACACTGGCGCCGGGAATGCGCTCGGCCAGCTGCCGGGCCATTTCCGGCGTCGAGCCGGGGTCCAGTTCACCGGTGGCGATCAGCGTTGGAACCTGGATATTGCCCAGGTCATCGGCGCGGTACATGTCCTGGGTGGCGAACAGCTCATAGGTGGTCAGGTAACCCTGCGGGTCATTCCCTGCCAGGGTCTGGCGCAGCGCGGCGATCTGCGCCGGGTTGGCGGCCTGGTATTCACGGCTGAACCAGCGCGACAGCGCCGCCTCGGCATTGGCGTCCGGCCCATGCTCGGCGGCCTGGGCGGTGCGGGCGATGACGCCGGCGCGCTGTTCGGCGCTGCGGTTGAACACGCTGTTGAGTACCACCAGGCCTTGCAGGCGCTGCGGGTAATGCAAGGCAAACGCCCGGGCCACCAAGCCACCCATGGAAAAACCGATCACCGTCGCCTGGGGCAGTTGCAAGTGATCGAGCAGCTCCAGCAACTGGTCGGCGTAGCCCAGCAACGCGGTACCGCTGGGGGGGCGCGGGCTGGCGCCATGGCCGAGCATGTCGTAGGCAATCACTTGGTATTGCGTGGCCAGGCCAACGACTTGGCCGCCCCACATTTCTTTGTTCAGGCCCACGCCATGGATCAAGACCACGGGTTGGCCTTGGCCGGTGGCCAGGTAGCTGGTGCCGGCCGGGGTGAGTTCAGCGGTGAGCCGAATCATGGAGCGCTCCTGCATGGGTTTTTATTGTGGTTGCCCAAGCTGGATCACTGCGCATTCTCGGCGGCCAGTTCTTCCAGGTCGATGTAGCGGTTACCGATGCGCGGGTGCAGGCGGCCGCCATCGGCGCAGCCCAGCACCACGACGATTTCGTCGGCGCGCGGGGCGTCTTCAATCTGCATTTCCAAGGTGATGTAGTGCGAGCGCAGGCCTTCGTCGTCCTTGTGCATCATCGGGATCTGGATCGAGGTGCCAGGGCCGCCGCGCTTGTTGGTGAAGCTCAGGTAGCTCTTGGCCTTGACCGCTTCGCGGTAGTGGTTGCCGAAGCGCAGGGTGTGAATCACGGCGGAGGCGTGCTCGATTTCGCCGTCGGCACCGACCACCGCGGCCTTGCCATACGCTTCGATTTTCTCGGCGCCGCCGATGATACCCACCAGGCGCTCGACCATCAGTGCACCGAGATCGGAGCAGTTGGCGCGGATCTCCGGTTTCAGGTCTTCGACGAAACCGCGGCCCAGCCAAGGATTCTTCATGACGACCGCCAGCCCGACCATGGTCACCGGTTTGTCGGTGGCTTTGCCGCCTTCGATGAATGTCTCTTCGACATAGCTGACGATCTTGCGAATTTCGAAACTCATGGGCTGCTCCGTCATTGGGTGAACAAGTGTGTGCGTATGATGGTATACCATAATACTGAGTGCGCAAATCCCTACAACAGGTTTGTGTTCGGGAGGCGACCGAAGGCAGCTCGCCCGCGACCCCGAAAGAATTGGTCTACGCTTTGTGCGCGGACACTCGAATGTTTTTGGATAGCCCTGCAACGTGTCCGGGGGAGGAAGGATGCCCTTCGAAATCGCCGATGTTTCAATTACCGTCTGGTCATTGTTGAGCCCAACCTACGTGACGCTCAAACCCCACGAAGCCCTCATCAAGCGTTTCCTGGGTAACGACCTGAAGGTTCGCTTTCTGACAACCCAGGCGGCCGTCCAGGCGCTGGCCCAGCCCGATCAAGCCTTTCCCCTCGAGTGGCGGGTGGGGGCTACTCCACCGGCCCAGGCCAATCAAAGCATCAACCAGTGTCTGGAGGCCCTGGCGCTTTATTTACGGGGCCAGGACAAACGCAAATACCACGACATGCTGGACGAGGCGAATACCAAGGGTGACTCGCTGTTCACCGATGCGCGGAACAACACACCGGCGCAATTCGTCGCCCAGAAGTGCACCTATTACTACCAGGGCGCGTACATGTCGGGTGATCAGTTCGCTGTCGGCGCGGCGTTGCGCCATGACCTCACCTCACAGCTGATCCTGTTCTACGCGGCCGCTGACGAGACGGCGGCCAAGCGGTTGGTCAAGTTCTATGGCACTTCCTGTGGGGTAAAGGCCGCTCGGTTGCTGCCGGTGTTGGTCACCGATGCCAAGGCTGCCTGCGAAACCTGTCGCCTGGTGGTCGACGCCAGGATCAATAAAAGTGCACTGCCGCCCTTCACCGATGCGGCACTGGCATTCCTGGCCGGCGTCGCCAAGGGTGCAAAACTGTGCCCGGTGGGTGGCGCCACCACCGATGTGGCTGCGTCAGTGCTCAATGGCGACGGCAAGGGCAGCATCGCCCAGTGGGACAATGTCGATCCCAATGCCAATCGCTACTGGGCGTATCGCCTCGACAAGTTCCTGGGGCTCAAAGGGGTGGTCAAGGGCCAGAGCTACGTCATTGTCTGGACCCGCTTCAGCGGCAAGGACGGGGGTGCCCATCCGGAGCTGGACGACAGTTGGACGGGGTTGGGGCAGGTGTGTCACCAGTTGTTGAAAAAAGGGCGGAACGTCATCGTGGTCGGACGCCCGAGGACCAACCGGGACCTCAACGCGAAGCTGACGACCCACCTGAGTACACTCGACCAGGATGCGGGGGCGGTGTCCCGGGACAATCTTCAGGTCTGGGGTGAGTATTGGAAGCTGGACAACGGCAACCCCAACCAGAAGATCATCGGGCCCAACCGTGCTGCCGAATATGCCATTTTCCTGCGCATGAAAAGTGCCGAATGGAACTGCAAATTGGTGCACCTGGGCATGCGCAGCGGTGCGATGGATGCCGCGGCCTTGCTGGGGATGCGCACTCGATTCATCGAAGACGCCGGCAACCAGCAGATCGCGCGAACGACCAAATGGACCGGGGCGACCAATACCAACCGTCTCTACCAGCGTATCCCGGTGGCCGAATTGCCTACCTGGAGCGCGCGAGGCCATGAGGAAAACCTGGCGGTCAAGCGAGGTTACCTGCCCACTGATCTGGCGATGATCGTCGCCAGCGTCGAGGCTGCGTTTACTTGAGGTGAACGGCCGTGCTGCTTCAAGGTGGGGCGAGGGGTATGAATCCGTGCATTTTCCTGCAACGTTGCAGTGCGCTCAGGTTTTCGTCGTCTGGAGATGAGCGCGGTTAGCCATGGATGAATGAGTAAAAACTTCCCCCCTTGTGGGGCACGGCTGTCCCATTCCACCCGCTCAAGAGCCGTTCAAGCCGCGTTCGAGAGAAAGGGCGCCAGCATTTATGGTCATTGATGTCGCCAGATCGAAAAATAATTTCGCCTTTTAGTGGTTTTGCAATACTTTTTCTATCCAGAGCCTGACGCCGTGACGCTTAGGCACACCCTTTGCTAAGCATTGAAAAGCCGGCCTCCCAGGCCAGGACACACCATCCATGAAGAAACAGAGGGGAATCCCAGGACCGCACTCGATAAAGCAGGGCTCAAAGCAAGGCAAGGCCGAACCGTCGGAATGACGAAGTGATAAGAAATGCCGTGTAGAACGCGGCAGGGAGTTGGCTATGCCCCACGCTTTTTTTAATGAAATGTATGACGCCCAGGGTGACTGCCGCCCGCACTACCAAGCCTTCTCGCGCTGGCTGGCGGACACGCCGCTGGAGCTGTTGGAGCAACGCCGCCGCGAAGCCGACCTGCTGTTCCATCGCGCCGGTATCACTTTCACCCTCTATGGCGACGAGCAGGGCACTGAACGGTTGATTCCGTTCGACATCATCCCGCGCAGCATCAAGGCCAGTGAATGGCAAATGGTCGAGCGTGGCTGCATCCAGCGGGTCCAGGCCCTGAACATGTTCCTGGCCGACATCTACCATGGTCAACACATCCTCAAGGAAGGCATCATTCCGGCCGAGCAAGTGCTCGCCAACGAGGGTTACCAGATCGCGATGCAGGGCCTGGACCTGCATCGGGGCATCTATGCCCATATCGCCGGTGTCGACCTGGTTCGCGACGGTGACGGCAGCTACTACGTGCTGGAAGACAACCTGCGCACGCCCAGCGGCGTGAGCTACATGCTCGAGGACCGCAAGATGATGATGCGCCTGTTCCCCGAGCTTTTCGCCGCCCAGCGCGTGGCCCCCATCGATCATTACCCGAACCTGCTGCTCGATACCCTCAAGACCTCGAGCCCACTGGAAAACCCTACCGCCGTGGTGTTGACCCCGGGACGCTTCAACAGCGCCTATTTCGAGCACGCGTTCCTGGCCCGTGAAATGGGCGTGGAGCTGGTGGAGGGGGCCGACCTGTTCGTGCGCGACGACCACGTGTACATGCGCACCACCGCTGGCCCCCGGCAGGTGGATGTGATTTATCGTCGCCTCGACGATGCCTACCTCGACCCGCTGTCGTTTAACCCCGATTCGATGCTGGGCGTGCCCGGGCTGATCGCCGTGTACCGTGCCGGCAACGTGGTACTGGCGAATGCGGTCGGCACGGGCGTGGCCGATGACAAGTCGATCTACCCCTACGTCGACGAAATGATCCGTTTCTACCTCACCGAAGAGCCGATCCTGAAGAACGTGCCCACCTGGCAATGCCGCAAGCCTCAGGACCTGTCCCATGTGCTGGCCAACCTGCCGGATCTGGTGGTCAAGGAAACCCAGGGCTCCGGCGGCTACGGCATGCTGGTCGGGCCGGCCGCCACTGCCGCGGAAATCGAGGATTTCCGCGCGCGTCTCAAGGCCCGTCCCGAAGCCTACATCGCCCAGCCGACCTTGAGCCTGTCCACGTGTCCGACCTTTGTCGAGAGCGGCATTGCGCCGCGCCACATCGACTTGCGTCCGTTCGTGCTGTCGGGCAAGGAAACGCGCCTGGTGCCCGGCGGGCTGACCCGTGTGGCGCTGCGCGAGGGCTCGCTGGTGGTGAACTCGTCCCAGGGCGGCGGCACCAAAGACACTTGGGTAGTGGAGGACTAAGACATGCTTTCAAGAACTGCTTCGGACCTCTATTGGATGTCCCGCTACCTGGAGCGCGCCGAGAACCTGGCGCGCATGCTCGAAGTCAGCTATTCGCTGTCGCTGATGCCCCAGGCCGGGCGCAGCGATGGCCATGCCGAGCTGGCGATGTCGCTGCTGGCGGCCGGTACGCTGGACGACTACAACGCCCGTTATGACGCGCTCAACACCGAGCGCATGCTGCATTTCTTTGCCCTGGATGAAACCAACCCCGGCAGTATCTACAGCTGCCTGCGCGCCGCGCGGACCAATGCCCATGCGGTACGCGGGCGCATCACTGCCGATATGTGGGAGAACATCAACGCCACATGGCTGGAAATGCGCAACATCGCCAGCAATGGCCTGGGGCGCTACGGCATCAGCCATTTCTGCGAGTGGGTCAAGGAGCGTTCGCACCTGTTCCGGGGCGCGACGTCGGGCACCATCATGCGCAACGATGCCTACTGCTTCATTCGCCTGGGGACCTTTATCGAACGGGCCGACAACACCCTGCGCCTGCTGGATGCTCGCTACGAGATGTTCGGCGAGGAGTCGGAGGAGGTCAGTGACAACTCGGCCCGTGGTTATTACCAGTGGAGTGCCTTGCTGAGGGCGTTGTCTTCGTTCGAGGCGTTCAACGAGATCTATCGCAACGCGCCCAATGCCGAGCAGGTGTCCGAGATGCTGCTGTTGCGGGCCGACGTCCCGCGTTCGCTGCATGCCTGTATCGAGGAACTGGACCATATCCTCGCCAGTTTGCCGGGCAACAACGGCCGGCCAGCGCAACGCCTGGCCGCCGAGCTGAATGCGCGACTGCGTTATTCCGGAATCGACGAGATCCTGGCCTCGGGCCTGCATCAATGGCTGACGGACCTGATCGGACAAATTCGCCACTTGGGCCAGACAGTCCATGAGTCTTACCTGGAGGTCGTATGAAACTGTCCATACGCCACGACACCACCTACAGCTACGCCGATGAAGTCTGCACCAGCATCCAGTTCCTGCGCCTGACGCCTCGGGACACCCAGCGCCAGCGCATCCTGGAGTGGCACTTGGAGCTGCCGCGACTGGTGCGCAGCCAGCTTGATCCTTACGGCAACATCCTTCACGTCATGACCATGGACGAACCCCACGGTGCCTTGGTCTTGACGGCTTATGGCGAGGTGGAAATCCATCAGTCGATAGCGATGGAGCCGGACAGCCAGTCGCCGCTACCGTTCTTGCGCACCAGCCGTCTCACCGAGGCGGACGAGACCCTCAGCGCCTTCGCCGTCGAGCAATGCGCAGGGCGACGGGATCGTTCGGCCTTGACCGATCTGATGAACGGCCTGGCCGCGCGGATGCCCTACAGCCCCGGCACGACGGCGGTCAACAGCACCGCCGCCGAGGCGTTTGCCGGTGGAACGGGGGTTTGCCAGGACCACACCCACGCCTTCCTGGCCTGCGCCCGCAGCCTGGGCGTTCCCGCGCGTTATGTATCCGGCTACTTGTGCACCGAAGATGAAAGCCACCTGGCGAGCCACGCCTGGGCGGAAGCCTGGCTCGACGACGGCTGGTACAGCTTCGACGTGACCAACCGCCTGACCCTTCCAGACCGCCACCTGAAACTGGCGGTCGGCCTGGACTACCTCGACGCCTGCCCGGTCCGAGGCATGCGCCGGGGTGGCGGGGCCGAACAGATGCAGGCGCGGGTGCAGGTGAGCTCGATGGTGCAGGTGCAACACCAATAAAGGCACGCCGAAGCTCAAGCCTCATCGCGAGCAAGCTCGCTCCCACACTGGAGTGGGTGGTGAACACAAACCTTGTGACCATCCGAGAACCCGGTGGGAGGGCCATAGGGTTTTGTAGCCTCAACCAAACTGCCTTTGTGGCGAGGGAGCTTGCTCCCGCTGGGCTGCGCAGCAGCCCCAAAACCAAGCACCGCGTGGCGCCAGGCTGATCGCATGCAGCTTATTGGGGCCGCTTCGCAGCCCAGCGGGAGCAAGCTCCCTCGCCACGGGGTTGAGTGCTCGGCATCAGGTCTGGAAACACCCAAGTCCCCTGTGGGAGCCGAGCTTGCTCGCGATGACGGTTGCCCAGCCGACATCACCGCCAACTGACCCATCGCTATCGCGAGCAAGCTCGCTCCCACAAAAAGCTCACTCACTCCAAACCCTCTCAAATGAAGCTTTCATGACAAAAGTTCGGTAGCACATCGCCATTCCCGTCATGCCTGTGTGACGTGTTCGAGGGGACCTTTCAGGTCGTTTGGAGCCGGGGCGCGAAGCCGGGAGTGAGGCGATGGGGACTATGGAACGTTATTCGAAAGTGGGCATGCAGGAGCTTGACCAGCGGCTGTCGAAGATCGTCGAGGCGGCGCGCAAGCAGCCGGTCTCGGTGTATCGCTACGGCGCGCCGTGGGTCTGGATCGTTTCCCAGGATGACTGGCAGGGCGCGCTCAAGGAAGTGTCCAGTTACATTCCGCAAGGCCATTCACTGGTCTTGCTGCGTCCGCAGATCGACGACCTGCTGGACGACCATCGCGATGTGCTGCAGGGCCTCAATGCCCGCGCCCAGATGCTGATCGCACCGCAAACCGCCATGCACATCCTCCTGCTGCAACTGCTCTATTCGGTGCCCAGCGAGCAGCAACTCTACGAACAACTCAATTACAACCTGCTGTTCCGCTGGTTTGTCGGCCTGGACCTGAACCAGAAGGTCTGGAGCTTCAACGTCCTGAGCAAGGACCTCGCCACGCTGCTGGGCGATGCGCAGGCGGTGCGGCTCATCCAGAAAGTCATCGGTGAAGTGTTCTGTGGCGCCTTGCTGCAAATGCCGGAGTTCTCCTTGAACTTCGCGCTGCTGCACACCTGGCTGGCCCGGCACGCCACGACATCGACCGCAAGCAATTGAGCCGTACTTTGAATTCAGGGGGTGGTGTGGAGCATTTCTTCAAATCGCGGCCAGCGCTGTGGGGCTGGCTGCTGTTGGCGGTCGGGGGGCCGTCGGCAATCGCCGCCGAAGGAGGGCAGGAGGCCGAAGCGGCGCCGGCGCGCCTGGTGGACGTGAACGAGTATTTCGTGCGCGGCAACACGGTGCTCGATGCCCGGGCCATCGAGGAAGCGGTGTACCCGTTCCTCGGTCCGCAAAAGGCCTTGAGCGACATCGAGAGCGCCCGGGAAGCCCTGCAGAAAGCCTATCAGGCACGTGGTTATCAATCGGTCTTCGTCGAGTTGCCGGAGCAGCAAGTCGAAGACGGCATCGTCTACCTGCAAGTCAGCGAGACCAAGGTCGGCCGTGTGCGAGTCGTCGGTGCCAAGCACTATTCTCCCGTGGAAATCCGCGAGGACGTGCCGGCACTCAAGGAAGGCGAGGTGCCGGATTTTGCCCAGGTTCAGACCGAACTGGCGCAGTTGAACAAAACCCCGGGACGCCAGGTCATGCCGCTGGTGCGCGAAGGCCAGCGCCCCGGCACCATGGACGTGGATTTGCAGGTCGAAGACCAGAACCCCTGGCAAGCCAGCCTGGGCCTGAACAACGACTACAGCGCCGACACCGAAAAGCTGCGCACTGTCGCGAGCCTGGGCTACAACAACCTCTGGCAACTGGGCCACAGCGTTTCCCTGACGTTCTTCACCGCGCCCCAGGACACCGAAAACGCCAAGGTCTGGTCGGGTTCCTACACCGCGCCGCTGAGCGAACGCTGGAGTGTGCAATTCTCCGGTTACCAATCCGACAGCAACGTGGCCACCGTCGGCGGCAGCAACGTATTGGGCAAAGGCCATTCCTATGGGGTGTCGGCGATCTACAGCGTGCCATCCACGGGGGCATGGGCCAACAGCTTTTCAGTCGGGGTGGATTTCAAGGACTTCGAGGAGGAACTCAACCTCGGCGGCGCCAGCGACAAGGCGCCGCTCAAGTACGCGCCGTTCACCTTCGCCTACAACGGCTTTCGCTACACCGAACACAGCCAGTTGGGCCTCGGCCTGAGCCTGGTGGCGGGTACCCGCAGCCTGCTGGGCTATGGCAGTTCCGACGAAGAGTTCGACTATAAGCGCTATCGCGCCAGCCCCAGCTTCGCCGTGCTCAAGGGCGACGGCAATTACACCTTCACCTTCGGCAACGACTGGCAGACCGCCTCCAAGGCCGCCTTCCAACTGGCCTCCGGGCCGTTGGTTTCCAACGAACAATTTTCCGCCGGTGGCGCCACCTCGGTGCGCGGCTACCTGGCGGCCGAGCGCACCGGCGATGACGGCTACCTGCTGTCCCAGGAGCTGCGCACGCCGTCCCTGGCCAAGTTCCTCGGCAGTTATGTCCAGGAGTGGCGCTTCTATGCCTTCGCCGAAGGCGCGCAGCTGTATCTACGCGACGAGCTGCCCGACCAGGAAGCCGACTACAGCCTCGCCAGCGTCGGCCTCGGCACACGCGCGAGCCTGAGCAAATGGCTGTCCGGCAGCCTCGACTGGGGCTATCCGCTGCTCGACGGGCCGAACACCTCGAAACAGGAATCGCGCCTGCACTTCAACCTGCAAGCGACGTTTTGAACCCAGGAGTCATGTCCATGCAACGCTTATTGTTATCCCTGTTGATCTGCCTGGGGCTGGTGCTTCCGGCGACCGCCAATGCCTGGTGGCAGGACGATTGGCACTATCGCAAACAGATTTCCGTGGACACCACGCCCCAGGGCGCCGCCATCGCCCAGGCCTTGGGCCGCACGGCGTTGCTGGTGCGCCTGCACACCGGCAACTTCACCTTCGACGGCGTCAAGGACGACGGTTCGGACCTGCGCTTCGTCAGCGCCGATGACAAGACCGTGCTCAATCACCAGATCGAAAGCTTCGACCCGCTGATGGGCATGGCACTGATCTGGGTCGACGTGCCGAATGTGGAGGGTGGCCAACGCCAGGACCTGTGGATGTACTACGGCAACCAGAAGGCGCCGGCCACGGGCAGCGGCCAGTTGACTTTCGACCCGGACTACACCGCGCTGTACCACTTCGACGGCGCCACTGGCGTACCGCCCCGGGATACCACGGCCTACGGCAACAACGCCCAGGGTGCGGCTGGCGTCAGCATCGACGGGGTGATCGGGCGTGCCTTGCAGTTCAACGGCCAGCCGTTGCTGTTGCCCGCCAGCCCATCGTTGCAACACAGCGCCGGTGCGGCATTCACCTTCAGCACCTGGCTGCGCCAGGACCAGGCCAGTGGTGAGCAGATCATCCTGGCCCGTCGCGAAGCCGCCACCAGTCTATTGGTGGGTGTCAACCAGGGCGTGCCGTTCGTAGCGATCAACGACCAGCGTGCGGTCTCGACCCAACCACTGAACCCCGGCCAGTGGCAGCACCTGGCGTTGACCGCCTCGGGCGACCGCGTCGTGCTGTACGTCAATGGGCGCGAAACCGCGAGCCTCGCCGTGGCGATGCCGGCATTGAATTCGCCGATGGCCTTGGGCGCTGACGTTTCCGCCGGCACCTTCGCGCCTTTCAGCGGTGCCATGGACGAAGCGCGGCTGTCCAAGGTCGCCCGCCCGGCACCGCTGCTGTTGGCCGACGCCAATGCCCAGGGCGCCGAGTCGAAACTGGTGGCCTACGGCGTCGATGAGGAACAGTCCGGCTTCGGTTTCGGCAGCCTGGGTTTCCTGCTCAACGCGGTGCCGCTGGATGCGTGGGTGATCATCGGCGTACTGGTGCTGATGATGTTCCAGTCGTGGATCATCATGATCCGCAAGAATCGCATGGTCAGCCGCCTCAGCGCCGCCAACGAAGCCTTCCGCGAGCAGTTCGCCCGGATCGGCACACGCCTGGAGATGTTTGCCGACGACCAGGACCTTGCCCAGCGCCTGCAACACTCTTCGCTGTGGCGCTTGTACCTGGTGGCGGTCAAGGAAATCCGCACCCGCCGCGAGCAGGGCGCTGACACCTCGTTAGTGTCGGCGGCCACCATCGAAGCGATCCGCTGCTCCATGGACGGCGTGCGCACCCGGGAGAACCAGGCGCTGAGTTCGAAACTCTCGACCCTGTCCAACGCCATCGCCGGCGGTCCGTACATCGGCCTGCTCGGCACCGTGCTGGGGATCATGGTGGTGTTCCTCGGCACGGCCATGGCCGGTGACGTGAACATCAACGCCATCGCCCCGGGCATGGCTGCGGCCTTGCTCGCCACCGCCATGGGCCTGTTCGTCGCGATCCCGGCGCTGTTTGGCTACAACCGCCTGATCACCCGCAACAAGGAAGTCAGCGCCGACATGCGGGTCTTCGTCGACGAGTTCATCACCCGCCTGGCGGAGATGCACGGCGAAGGGCAGTCCGGTGAAGCGGCGCATCGCCGCGGCCATCACGTCCAATCGTCCGTACCGGCCTGAGGGAATCGCCATGGCTAGCGTAAACGCTTCACACGATGACGACGATGATGCCGCAGTCGACAGCATCAACATCACACCGCTGGTGGATGTGCTCATGGTGGTGCTCGTGATGTTCATCCTCACGGCCACGGCCCAGGTGTCGGGTATCCAGATCAACCTGCCCAAGGCCAGCGCCTCGGTATCGTTGTCCGAAGCCAAGACCAAGGCGATTTCGGTGAACGATGGCGGCCAGGTGTTCCTCGATGCCTATCCGGTGACCCTGGCCGAGCTGGAAGAGCGCCTGCGCATCGAAAAGGCCCAGAGCCCGGACTTCCCGGTAATCGTGCGCGGCGACGCGACGGTGCAGTACCAGAAAGTCATTGAAGTGCTGGACCTGTTGCGACGCCTGGAACTGTCCCAGGTCGGTCTCGTGACCGGCAAACCGAGCCAGGGCTGATCATGACCGCCAGACTTCCCATCGATCCGTCCCCGGTGAAGACCGCGCCGTTGCGCCTGCTCAAGTGGACCGCTGGCCTGCTGTTGGGCGCTGTGGCGGCCTGGTTGCTGTGGCAGTGGGCCAACGACATGAGTGGCGTGCGCCGCGAAGCGCCGAAGGTGCCGACCATTATTCCGTTGCCCCCGCCGCCCCCGCCGCCGCCGGAAAAACCCAAGGAACCGGAGCCCCAGGTCGAGGAGAAGGTGGTCGAGCCCGAACCGACCCCGGAACCCGAAGAGGTCAAGCCGGAGGAGGCGCCGCCTTCACCGGCGGATGACTTGGCCAACCCGATGCAAATGGACGGGGACGCCCAGTCCGGCAACGACGCTTTCAACATCGGCGCGGGTAAGGGAGGGGGCATGTCTGGTACCGGCGGTGGCGGCGGGCTGGGGAATGCCACTTACGGCCAGATGATGGCGGTTGCCTTTCAGCGCCTGCTGCGCGATGACCCAGAGCTTCGCAAGCTGGAGTTCACATTGCAGGCCGATGTCTGGGTCAGTGCCTCGGGTGAAATCACTCGAGTGGAACTGGCGAAGTCCAGCGGAAACCCACAGACCGACGAGAAAGTCATCGCTTCGCTGCGTGCTTCGCGGCACTTGAATGAACGGCCACCGGCCTCCCTGAAAATACCTGTACGCATGACATTTAAAGGAAAGCGTCCGGGCTAATCGAATATCCAGAAAAGTTCGCCAACAGGAGTTGTGTGCAGATGATTTCCAATGTGAATCGATTGTCGTGGGCGATCGGCCTGGTGGTCTTGAGCCTGGCCGGACACGCGGCCGCCGCCCCGGCGCCGTCGGAAAACGCCACGATCAATCTGATCCGCCTGCTGGTGCAGCAGGGCGTGCTGAAGCAGGACCAGGCCGATGGCTTGATCGCCCAGGCCGAACGCGAAGCCGTGCAAGCCCGCCAGGCCGCCACGGCAGTAGCCGCTGCGCCGGCCGGTGCGCCGGGGGATGTGCGGGTGCAATACGTGCCGAACATCGTCCGTGAGCAGATCCGCGACCAGGTCAAGGCTGAAGTCATGGCCACCGCCAAGCAGGAAAACTGGGCTCAGCCCAACACCTTCCCGGATTGGGTCTCGCGCATCAGTTTCGATGGCGACATTCGCCTGCGGGATGAGTCGCGCTATTACTCGGGCACCAACAGCAACGAGATCGTCGACTTCGCCCGACTCAATGACAGAGGGCCTTACGACGTCAATCCCAACAGCAGCTCCAGCCTGCCGCCGTTGCTCAACACCCGCGAAGACCGGGAAAACCTGTTCCGCCTGCGCGCCCGCCTGGGCATGAAGGCGGTGATTGCCCCGCAATGGACGGCGGGCATCCGCATCGGCACCGGCTCGGACAACAACCCGGTGTCCACCACCCAGACCCTGGGCGGCGGCTTTGGCAAAAAAGACATCTGGCTCGACCAGGGCTACCTGAACTGGAAACCGTCGGACGAATTGACCCTGACCGGCGGGCGTTTCGCCAACCCGTTTTTCTCCACCGACCTGCTGTATTCCGGTGACCTGAACTTCGATGGCGTGGCGGCGAATTTCAACCACAAGCTCAATCAGGATTGGGGTGTGTTCGGTACTGTCGGCGCGTTCCCGGTGGAGTACACCAACGACACCAGCACCAGCAATGGCAGCGACAAGGAAGAGAGCGACAACAAGTGGCTGTACGGTGCGCAACTGGGGGCCAACTGGGCCATCAACGACAGCAACCGGATCAAGGGGGCCATGGCCTATTACCGCTTCGACGACATCGAAGGCCAGCGTTCCTCGCCGTGCGAGCCCTGGGCCGGTGATCCAGGCTGCGACAGCGACGGTTCGCGGGTGGCGTTCATGCAGAAGGGCAACACCGTGTTCCTGCTACGCGACATCACGCCCAATCCGCTCAACCCGTCTGCCACGCCGCAGCCGCAATACGTCGGCCTTGCCTCGGAGTTCAACCTGCTGGACCTGAACGTCGCCTGGGACACCGATTTGCCTGAAGACCTCAAGCTGCGCAGCCAGGCCCACTACGTCCACAACCTCGGCTACGACGAAGGCGAGATGCGCAAGCGCTCGGAAGGGCAGTTCGCCAACAACCTGGACGAAAACGGCGAGGTGGAAAGCGGCGCCAACGCCTGGATGCTCCAGTTCACCCTTGGCAACTCCCTGGAACTCAAGCGCGAGGGCGACTGGAACCTGTTCGCCGGCTACAAGTACATCCAGCCGGACGCCTTGCCGGACGGCTTCAACGATTCGTCATTCCATCTGGGGGGCACCAATGCCAAGGGGTATTTCCTGGGCGGCAACTATGGCCTGGCAAGCAACGTCTTTGCCACCGGCCGCTGGTTGAGTTCCGAAGCGGTGTACGGCGCGCCGTACGACATCGATGTCTTGCAGCTTGAAATCAACACGCGCTTCTAAGCGCTGGGAGGCCTCATGAAAAGGCGAGCCAATTATCAATGCCCGGCCGCGTTGCTGATGCTGGGCCTATTGCTCAGCGGCATGGCTCACGGCGAAGGCCTGGAAGAGCGCTTGCGGGCACAATTGCGCAGCACTACCGCGCAGTTGCAAGCCCTGCAGAGCGAGCAGGCCCAGGCCAGCGCTGCCCGCCAGGCTGCAGAGAACCAGGCCAAGGACGCCCAGGCGCAGATCAAGCAATTGACCGCGCAACTGAGCAAGGCCCAGGCCCTCACCGAGCAACTGGCCGGGCACCAGCAAAGCCTGCAAAGCCAGGCCCAGGCCCAGGTGGCGGCCAGCAACGAGCAAGTCGGCAAGTTCAAGAAAGCCTATGAAGAACTGCTGGCCCTGGCCCGTGGCAAAGAGGCCGAGCGCGCCCGCCTGGAGGGGCAATTGATCGAGCGTGACACACAAGTGCAGCAATGTTCGGTCAAGAATCAGCAGATGTACGAAGTCGCCAAGACGCTGCTGCATGCCTACGAAACCATCGATGTGACCGACATCGTGAAGATCCGCCAGCCGTTCGCGGCCAAGGCCCGGGTGCGTTTCGAAGAGCTGGCCCAAGGGTTTGGCGATGATCTCTACAAGAACCGTTTCGATGCGCCCCAGGCCTCGATTACTCACTGAACAGTACAAGGAAGAACCGAACATGACCGCAATGATTGAATACGTCGGCGCAAAATCCCTCACCGAGTTGTTGCAGGCCGCCGGTTATCGGGTCAACGAAACCGAGCAGAACGGCATTGTGCAGCTGCTCAGCGCCAGCCAGGGCATCGGCTTTGCCGTGCGATTCGGCAATCCGGCAGCGACGGCGAGCGAATACCTGGACTTCACCTTCAGCTGTGCCTTGCGGGTGCAGGGCGAATTGCCGGCCGGTCTGGCTGAACGGTGGAACGCGTCGCGGCGCTTTGCCCGGTTGTCGCTGCAGGGCGAATTCCTGGTGATGGAAATGGACGTGGTCGTCGCGGCGGGCGTGAGTGCCGATCATCTGCGCAGCCACTTGGAACTGTGGGACCGCCTGTTACAGGAGTTCATTGTCTTCCTGCGTGAATACAGCCAGAACGCGGCGGGGGTGCAAACCCCGGCCGAGCCCGTCGAGGCGCCGTTGGAGGAGGCCGTCGCATCGTGAAAAAGCCGACCGTCGTCATCAGCGCCGCGGCGCTGGGCCTGATCGCCGTGGCGCTGGTGCTGGGCCTGCGGCCGGGAAGCGATCCGGTCGCCGCGGTGCAGACCGCCAGTGTTGCTTCGGCCGACACGCCGAGTCTGGCCCGCTTGGGCAACCAGCAGGTCAGCCCCGACGAACTCAAGGCTTTGCTGGCTGCGCTGGCCCCCGAGGTTCGCCAGCAAATGCGTGGCAATCGGGCTGCGCTGGAAGGCTGGATCCGTGCGCGCCTGGCGGAAAAAGCCGTGTTGGAACAGGCCGATGCCCAGGGCTGGCGCCAGCGCCCCGAGGTGGAGCGCCAGACCCGAGCGGCGGCTGAGCAGATCGTGTTTCGGGATTACTTGCAGTCGGTTAGCCAGGTGCCGGCCGGTTACCCCAGTGAAGACGAGTTGAAGCAGGCCTACGATGCAGGGAAAGCCAACTGGACGGCGCCGGCGCTGTACCGCGTCAGCCAGATTTTCCTGGCAGCCACCGAACCGCAGACCGTGGAGGCGGTGCGTCGGCAAGCGCTGGAGCTGAGCAAGAAGGCCCAGGCGTCGCCGGCCGAGTTCGGCGCCCTGGCCAGTCGTTTTTCCCAGGACCGCACCAGTGCCGAACGGGGCGGGGACAGTGGTTATCAGCCGTTGCAGCAACTGGTTCCCCCTGTGCGTGAAGCCGTGGCGCGCTTGAAAGTCGGCGCGGTGTCGGACCCGGTGCAGAGCCCGGCGGGCTTCCATGTCATCAAGCTCACCGAACAGCAACCGGCCCGGGAAGCGACCCTGGACGAAGTCCGCGAACGCCTGACCCAAGCCCTGCGCGCCGAACGCCAGGAACAAATCGCCAAGGCATACCTGGATGGCATGCTCGACACGGCAACGTTGAGCATCGATGGCGCGCAGTTGAGCAAGGTGTTGGAGGAGGGGCTCTAGTGAGGTCCATACCTAACTCGTGGCGAGGGAGCTTGCTCCCGCTGGG
>NZ_JABWRA010000024.1:0-91427 GCF_014268705.1 Pseudomonas sp. SWRI179
AATGTGCCGGCCTCTTCGCGAGCAAGCCCGCTCCCACAGTTTGTCCCGGGTGACCGCCGGATAGGCGTTCAACTCAAATCCCTGTGGGAGCAAAGCTTGCTCGCGATAGCAGTGGCCCGGCCGGGCCTTATTTTGAATCAACACGCCTGACACGCTTCATCACCACCACGAAAAACACCGGCACGAACACCACCGCCAGTGTGGCGGTGATCATGCCGCCGATCACCCCGGTGCCGATGGCCTGCTGGCTCGCCGAGCTGGCACCGGTGGCGATTGCCAGCGGCACCACGCCGAGGATGAACGCCAGGGACGTCATGATGATCGGTCGCAGGCGCAGGCGGGCGGCCTGGAGCGTGGCGTCGATCAGGTCATGCCCATCGTCGTACAGGCTCTTGGCGAACTCGATGATCAGGATCGCGTTCTTTGCCGACAGGCCGATGATGGTGATCAGCCCGATCTTGAAGAACACATCGTTGGGCATGCCGCGCAACGACACGGCCAGCACCGCGCCGAGCACACCCAGCGGCACCACCAGCAGCACCGAGGTCGGGATCGACCAACTCTCGTACAGCGCCGCCAGGCACAGGAACACCACCAGCAGCGACAGGCCCAGCAGGATCGGCGCCTGACTGCCGGACAGACGTTCCTGCAAGGACAACCCGGTCCATTCCTGGCCCAGGCCCGTCGGCCCTTGGGCCACCAACCGTTCGATTTCAGCCATGGCTTGCCCGGTGCTGTAGCCCGGGGCCGGTTCGCCGGAAATGCTCACCGCCGGATAGCCGTTGTAGCGGGTCAATTGCGCTGGCCCCTGGGTCCAGCGGGCCTGGACGAAGGCCGACAACGGCACCATTTTCCCGCTGCTGTTACGCACGTGAATCTTCAACAAGTCCTCGACCTGGCTGCGCTGGTCGCCCTCGGCCTGCACCACCACCCGCTGCATCCGCCCTTGGTTGGGGAAGTCGTTGATGTAGGCCGAACCCACCGCCGTGGACAACACACCGCCGACATCGGCGAAGGAAATCCCCAGGGCATTGGCCTGCTTGCGGTCGACTTCAAGTTGCACTTGCGGCGCCTCCGCCAGGGCGCTTTCGCGGACATTGATCAGCATCGGGCTTTTTTCGGCGGCGGCGAGCAATTCGCTGCGGGCCTGCATCAGCGTGGCGTGGCCGAGGCCGCCACGGTCCTGCAAGCGGAACTCGAAACCGCTGGAGGTGCCCAGGCCGTCCACGGGCGGCGGCAACACCGAGAACGCCATGGCGTCCTTGATCTGACTCAGTGCCAGGTTCGCGCGGTCGGCGATGGACGCCGCCGAGTCCTCGGCGCCGCGTTGCGACCAGTCCTTGAGGGTGGTGAACGCCAGGGCCGCGTTCTGCCCGCTGCCGGAGAAACTGAAACCGAGGATGACCGTGCTGTCGCCGACCCCCGGCTCACCGGCGTTGTGCGCCTCGATCTGCTCCACCACCTGCACCGTCCGGTTTTTGCTCGCGCCCGGTGGCAGCTGGATGTCGGTGATGGTGTAGCCCTGGTCTTCCACCGGCAGGAACGAGGAGGGCAGGCGACTGAACAGCAGGCCCATGCCCACCAGCAGCACGCCGTAGATCAGCAGGTATCGGCCGCTGCGTTTCAGCGCGTAGGCCACCCATCCTTGATAGCGGTCGCCGAATCGGTCGAAACCACGGTTGAACCAGCCGAAGAAACCGTTTTTGCCGTGGTGATCGCCTTGGGCGACCGGTTTGAGCAATGTCGCGCAAAGTGCCGGAGTCAAGGTCAGGGCGAGAAAGGCCGAGAACAAAATCGACGTCGCCATCGACAGCGAGAACTGTTGGTAAATCACCCCCACCGAGCCCTGCATGAACGCCATGGGAATGAACACCGCCACCAGCACCAGGGTAATGCCGATGATCGCACCGGTGATCTGCCCCATGGCCTTGCGCGTGGCTTCCTTGGGCGACAAGCCTTCCTGGGCCATGATTCGCTCGACGTTCTCCACCACCACGATGGCGTCGTCCACCAGGATGCCGATGGCCAGCACCATGCCGAACATGGTCAGCACGTTGATCGAGAACCCCAGCGCCAGCATCGTCGCGAAGGTGCCCATCAGCGCCACCGGCACCACCAATGTCGGGATCAGCGTGTAGCGAATGTTCTGCAGGAACAGGAACATCACCGCGAACACCAGCAGCATCGCTTCGCCGAGGGTATAGATCACCTTGGTGATCGAGACTTTGACGAACGGCGAGGTGTCGTAGGGGATCTTGTATTCCACGCCGGCCGGGAAGTAGCGCGACAGCTCATCCATCTTGTTGCGCACCAGGGTCGCGGTGTTCAACGCGTTGGCGCCCGGTGAGAGTTGCACCGCCACGGCAGTGGATGGCTTGCCGTTCAGGCGCGTGGAAAACTGGTATTCCTGGCTGCCGATTTCCACCCGTGCCACGTCGGCGATGCGCACCGTCGAGCCATCGGGGTTGGCTTTGAGTACGATGTCGGCGAACTCTTGCGGCGTATTGAGCTGGCCTTTGACGACGATGGTTGCGGTGATTTCCTGGGTGCTGCGGCTCGGCAGATCCCCCAGGCTGCCGGCCGACACCTGGGCGTTCTGCGCCACGATGGCGGCGTTGACGTCGGCCGGGGTCAGGTTGAAACCCACCAGTTTCCGGGGGTCGATCCAGATCCGCATGGCCCGCTCGGCGCCGTACAGCTGGGCCTTCCCGACACCGTCCAGGCGCTTGATCTCGTTCATCACGTTGCGCGCCAGGTAGTCGCTGAGGGCCACGTCGTCGAGCTTGCCGTCGTTGGAGGTGAGGGTGATCAGCAGCAGGAAGCCGGCCGAGACTTTGTCCACCTGCAAGCCCTGCTGCGTGACCGCTTGCGGCAGGCGCGACTCCACCGCCTTGAGGCGGTTCTGCACATCGACCTGGGCCAGTTCCGGGTTGGTCCCGGGCTGGAAGGTCGCGGTGATGGTGGCGCTGCCCAGGCTGCTTTGGGATTCGAAATACAGCAGGTTGTCGGCGCCGTTGAGTTCTTCCTCGATCAGGCTGACCACGCTTTGGTCCACGGTTTGCGCCGAAGCGCCCGGATATACCGTGTAGATCTCGATCTGTGGCGGGGCCACGACCGGGTATTGGGCCACCGGCAGTTGTGGAATGGCCAGGACACCGGACAACAGAATGAACAAGGCGACGACCCAGGCGAACACCGGACGGTCGATGAAGAATTGCGGCATGGCTTAGTGTCCTGCCTGTGGCCCGGGAACCTGGGCGAGGGGAAGTGGGGAGTCGTCGACCCGGACTTGCTCGCCGGGACGGGCGTGTTGCAGGCCTTCGATGACGATGCGGTCGCCGGGTTTCAAGCCGTGGGTAACGACCCAGCGATCGTTTTGCGCGGCGCCCAGTTGCACCGGTTGCTGGCTGACCTTTTGCTCGGCGTCCAGCAGCAACACCTGGGCGACCCCGGCGCTGTCACGCAGGATGGCCCGTTGCGGCACGGTGATGCCTTGGCTGTTGACCGCTTGTTCGAGACGCACGCGGATGAAACTGCCCGGCAGCAGGTCCAGGTCGGGGTTGGGGAATTCGCTGCGCAAGGTGATCTGGCCGGTGCTCGGGTCGACGCTGAGGTCGGTGAACAGCAACTTGCCGGGCAACGGGTAAGGGCTGCCGTCGTCCTGGATCAAGGTGGCCTTGGCCTGGCCCTGGCCGACTGCTTGCAACTGCCCTGCGCGAAAGGCGCGGCGCAGGTCGTTGAGTTCGCGGGTCGATTGCGTGAGGTCGGCGTGGATCGGGTCCAGTTGCTGGATCAGCGCCAACGGCGTGCTTTCGTTCTGCCCCACCAAGGCACCTTCCGTCACCAGGGCGCGGCCGATGCGCCCGGAAATCGGTGCGGTCACCGTGGCATACCCCAGGTTCAGTTTCGCCCGTTCCACCGCGGCCTTGCTGGCGGCGACGTCAGCGGCCGTCTGGCGCACGTTGGCCCGGGCGTTGTCGTAGTCCTGGCCACTGATCGCCTTGTCATCGATCAACTGGGCATAACGCTGGGCTTGCAAGCGGGCCTGGAACGCATTGGCCTCGGCCTTGCGCAACGCCGCCTCGGCACTGTCCAGATCGGCCTTGAACGGCGCCGGATCGATACGAAACAGCACCTCGCCCTGCTTGACGTCGCGGCCCTCATGGAACACTCGCTGCAAGACCACGCCGGCCACCCGCGCCCGGACTTCGGCGACCCGTGGCGCGGCGATCCGCCCGCTCAGTTCGTTGCTGATCGACAATGGCCGGGCCTGGACGGTTTCCACACGCACATTGGGCAGCGGGGCGGAGGCTTGCGGGTTCGAGGCGCTATCACAACCACTGAGCAGCAGCGCGCCGACCAACAGGCCCAGTGTGACGAAAGGAGTCTTGGACATGGTGCTTCCCCACGATTGAGCCGCCCATGGTAGGGACCGAGGCCTGCGGCAGGGGTGAAGCTTTGTAGGCGCTCTGTGAAATTGTGTAATCAGATCCGAAAATGCCCCACCAACTGCTGCTGGTGGTTGGCCATGGCGTGCAACGAGTGGCTCGCCTGCGAGGCTTCCTCCATGCGGCTGGTCAAGGTTTCACTGATGCCGCGAATGTCACTGACGCGTTGGCTGATGTCTTCCACGACAGCGCTTTGCTCCAGGGCCGCGCTGGCGATCTGCTGGTTCATGTGTTCGATCACTTCCACGGCATCGGTGATGCGCTGCAGCGCCGCCTGGGTCTTATCGACTTGAGCGACGCTGTCCCTGGCCAGCTCGCGGCTCGACTGGGTGCTGTGCACGACGTCCTGGCTCAGTTGCTGCAACGCTTCGATCACCGAGCGTATTTGTTCGACCGAATTCTGCGTATTGCTCGCCAGATGCCGGACTTCGTCGGCCACCACCGCGAAGCCACGGCCCTGTTCGCCAGCGCGGGCGGCCTCGATGGCGGCATTCAATGCCAGCAGGTTGGTCTGCTGGGCAATCGCACAAATCACATCCAACACCTGGCCGATGTGCTGACTGTTGCCGGCCAGTGCCTGCACTTGCTCGAGGGTGGTTTCCAGGCAGCGGTCGAGGCTGTCGATGCTGTTGACCGCGTTGGCGAATAGCTCCCGCCCTGATCGGCTAGCGTTTTCGGCGACGGTGGCGGCATCGGCCGCCTGGTGGGAATGGCGCGCCACTTCCTGTGCGCTGGTGCTCATTTCATGCAAGGCGGTTGCCGCCAGTTCGACTTCCCGGTACTGCGTGTGCATGCCCGCGCTGACTTCCCGGGCCACCTGCGCCGAGGTGTCGGCGGTGTTGCGGGTGTCGAGGGAGGCTTGCTGGATATCGCGGATGATGGGCTGCAGTTTATCGAGAAAACGATTGAAGCCCTGGGCCAGATGGCCCAATTCATCGTGACGGTCGTCGGGCAGACGCTGGGTGAGATCGCCGTCGCCGTCGACAATCGCATCGAGCATCTGCGCCACCCTCAGCAGCGGCCGGGTCACGCCGTAGGCGGTGAGCCAGATGAGTAACAGGCCCAAGCCGGCAGCCAGCAAGCCCAGGCTGAGATTGAACCAATTGGCCTGGCGATGCTTGTCGTCCAACTGGGCCTGCATGTGCAGGGCCGGCGCTTGTACCAGCGTTTCCGGCACGCGTATCTGCAATTGCCAGGGGGCGTTTGCCGGAGCGGTTTGCACGGATTGCTGCACATCGACAGACGTACCCGCCACGGTGCCGCTGTGGCCAGCAATTTGCCCGGATGGGGAAAGGATATTGATTTCGCTGTGGCCGGGGTACAGGTCGTTGGCCAGGCTGGCGGCGAGCTGCTGGAGGGTATCGAGGCTGATGTCCATGCCGATGACACCGATGACTTTGCCCTGGTCCAGCAGCGGTATGGAGATGCTGCTCATCAACGTCTTCTGCCCTTCGACCTCGATCGCATAGGGCTCGGTCACGCAGGTGCGCCCTTGGGTCTGGGGGCAGACGTACCAGGCGTTGGCCGGCTCGCTGCCCGGTGGCGCGGTGTTGGCACTGATCTGGGCTTCGCTGAGCACTTCTTGCACCAGATGGCCGGGTTGGCTTTGCGACCAGTACAGGGCAAAGCGACCTGTTTCATTGCCGGCCAGATCCCGTTGGCCGATGAAACCGGCATCTTCACCGACCAGCGCGTCGGGAAGCAGCACCACGTAGAAGCCCAGCACTTTTTCGCGATTCTGAAGGGCCTGGCGGGTCGCGGCGATCAAGTCCCGACGCAGTTGCCCCGGTGTCAGTCGCCCGTTCCACGCCTGGGCGCGCAGTTGCAGGACTTGCTGGGCAAAACCTTGCCCATAGATTGCCGTTTCGCTGAAAAACCGTTCCACCCGCTGACCGTGGGCCAGACCCTGTGCCTGCAAACCTTCCAGGGCCGAGCGCCCCAGCAGTTGACTGCTTTGCTGCTTGAGCAGCGTTGCGCTTTGCTGGCTCTGATACAGCGAGGCACCGGTCAGTGCCCCGACGACGGCCAGCAGGCATAGGCCGCTCAGGAGCGTGATCCGCCATTGGATAGAGAGACGAGTGAAGGACATGCTGAGGTTTTCCTGCGTGAGGATTTTTATTGTTCTGTGCCCAGCACGGGTTGAGCGGTGGGCGAGGTTATCTTGCGGCAGGAGGCTCTTTCCCGTTATCCCGAATCGGCAGCGGTTGTGCTCCAACAGTGGGCTAATTGCGGGTCACTTAGGGCAACGACGTCCCTGTGGCGAGGGAGCTTGCTCCCGCTGGACTGCGCAGCAGGCCCAAAAAAAGAGGGGCCGCTACGCGCCCCAGCGGGAGCAAGCTCCCTCGCCACAGAATGTCGTCGGTCTTGAGTGAATAGCACTCCGGCATTGGCCTGACCTGTTTTGGGGCGCGGCTTCGGATGCTGCCGTTTTGGGATAGCGAAGGGTTTCGGCCAGGGCCTAGCATCGAATCCAGCGTGCAAGCAGAACAATAAGCGTTTGGAAGTCGGCGAAGCTGGCGTCTGCGGTCCAGCCACAACTGCCTCATACAATAAGGTCAAGAACAATGAGCGTATCTTTCCCGATCAGCAGCTCGACGGAGTTGAAACGCGGTGCCCTGGGTGTCGGCTTCATCATCTTCTTCGTGATTTCGGCGGCGAGCCCCTTGAGTGTCATCGCCGGTGGCTTCCCCATTGGCATCATGCTGGGCAACGGCGCCGGCACACCGGCGTTGCTGCTCCTGGCGCTGTTGGTGCTGTTGGCATTTTCGGCGGGCTACACCGCCATGTCCCGGCACATGACCAATGCCGGTGGTTTTTATGCGTTCACCTCTCGTGGGTTGGGGGGCCTGGCCGGAGGCGCGGCAGGGGTACTGGCGATGTTTGCCTATAACATCCTGCAGGTCGGCCTGTACGGCATGTTCGGCGGCGTGGTCAGCGGCACGATGGCCAGCGTCTTTGGCCTGGACTTGCCATGGTGGACCTATTCGCTCCTGGCGATGGCGAGCATCGCGATTCTCGGCTATCGCAAGATTGACCTGTCGGCCCGGGTGCTGTCGGTGGTGGTCATTGCCGAATACCTGGCGATCCTGACGCTGGATTTCGCCATCCTCAAGACCGGTGGCGACAGCGGCATCAATCTCGATTCGTTCGATCGCAGCCATGTGTTCAGCGGTACGCCATCCATCGGCTTGCTGTTCTGCTTCGCGGCGTTCATCGGCTTCGAGGCCACCACCATCTACGGCGAGGAGGCCAGGAATCCGCACCGTACGATTCCCATCGCCACCTATAGCTCGGTGCTGTTGATCGGTGGTTTCTATGCCTTGTCGGTCTGGGCCATGGTGATTGGCGTAGGGGCGGACAAGATCGTGCCGACCCTGCAAGCGCTGCAGGATCCCACTACGTTCATCTACGGCATGTCCGACCACTTTGTCGGCCCGCAGCTGACCCAGGTCATCCGCGTGCTGTTCATGGTCAGCATCTACGCCGGGCTGCTGGCGTTCCACAATGCCGCGGCCCGTTATTTCTATGCCATCGGGCGTGACGGTTTGCTGCACAGCCGCTTGGGCACCACCCATCGCGTGCATCAAAGCCCGCACATGGGCTCGGTCCTGCAAAGCCTGATCGCTGCGGTGGTGGTGCTGATCTTCGCCGCGCTGGATGCCGATCCGATCCTGCAACTGTTCGCCTGGTTTTCCAACCTGGCCACGCTGTGCGTGATCCTGCTCATGGCCCTGACCTCGGCGGCGGTATTGGTTTATTTCCGCGCGCACCCAGAGTTGAAGCTGGGGCTCTGGCGCGGTCGGATTCTTCCGGGCTTCTCGTGCCTGGCCTTGTTGGCGATCCTGGCCCTTGCGGTGATTCATTTCGACGTGCTGACCGGCGCCAGCCAACTTTTGTCCTACGGACTTTGCGCGGTGATTCCCGTCGCGCTGATCGTCGGCGTGTACCTCGCCGCCCGATTGCGCAAGGCCTCGCCCGAGCGGTTCATGGCGTTGGGCAGCCACAAGCTCTAGGGCACCGCGCGCCCCCATCAATCTACCCAGACAATAAATCCGCTGCCGTTCGGGACGGTCCGGCAGCGCGCGAAAGGAAGGTGTCATGCACGATTATCAAATGCTCATCGATGGGATTCGAGTCGACGGCGAGAACGGCCACTTCGATGTGCTCAATCCAGCCACCGCCACGGTGTTAGCACGGTGTCCGGCCGGCTCCCTGGCCCAACTGGACCTTGCCGTCGAGGCGGCGCAAGCGGCCTTTGTCGAGTGGCGCCACAGCACCCATGAAGATCGCCGCCAACGCCTGTTGGACATCGCCGCGGACATCGAGCAGGACGCCGAGGCGTTGGCCCGGTTGATTGTCCTGGAGCAGGGCAAACCGCTGGAACTGGCGTTCTCTGAAGTGATGGGGGCGGTGGCCTGGACGCGCTACGCCGCCGAGCAGCAGATCCCCGTGGAATTGGTGGAAGAAACCCCGAGCCAGCGCATTGAGCTGCACCGCAAGCCGTTGGGCGTCGTCGCGTCGATCACGCCCTGGAACTGGCCGTTCATGATCGCCGTCTGGCACATCATGCCAGCGTTGCGGGCCGGCAACTGTGTGATCAGCAAACCGTCAAGCCTGACGCCCCTGAGCACCCTGCGCCTGGTGGAGATCATCGCGCGCCATGTGCCTCGAGGGGTGATCAATAGCGTGACCGGCGAACAAGGTTTTGGCAGCGCGATCACGGCCCATGCCGGTATCCAGAAAATCGTCTTCACCGGTTCGACCGCCACCGGCCAAAGCGTGATGCGCGGTGCTGCCGGCAACCTCAAGCGCCTGACCCTGGAACTGGGCGGTAACGACGCCGCCATCGTGCTGCCCGGGACCCCGGTGGAGGCGGTGGCCGAAGACATTTTCCAGGCGGCCTTCCTGAACATGGGCCAGACCTGCGCGGCCCTCAAGCGTTTGTACATCCACCAATCCCAGTACGAAGCCTTTGCCCAGGCCCTGGCCCAGATCGCCCAGCGTCAGGTGGTGGGTGACGGCTTGGCGCCTGAGGTCACGTTTGGCCCGGTGCAGAACCTCGAACAGTTGAAGCTGGTTGAGGAACTGGTGGCCGATGCCCGTGCCCATGGAGCGCGGGTGTTGTGCGGCGGTGCCCGTCTGGACCGCCCGGGCTTTTTCTATCCGCCGACGTTGGTCGCCGATGTGACCGACGGACAGCGCCTGGTGGACGAGGAACAGTTCGGTCCGGTGTTGCCGCTGATTGCCTACCAGGATGTCGAGGACGTCCTGCGCCGCGCCAATGCCGGCGACATGGGCCTGGGTGGTTCGGTCTGGGGCAGCGACAGCGAGCAGGCCCAGGCACTGGCCAGTCGCCTGGAATGCGGCATGGCCTGGGTCAACTGCCATGCGCAGATCCAGCCGAATACGCCGTTTGGCGGCAGCAAGATGTCCGGGTTTGGCGTCGAGTTCGGCCTTGAAGGGTTGCTGGAGTTCACCGGCCAGCAACTGCTGTACGTACGCAAGCGTAAAACAGAATGAGGACTGCAACCATGTACGAGCACTACAAGACAGCACAGAAGAAGTTCTGGCACCCGATGAGTTCTTCGGCGCCCGCCAACCGCTCCAAGACGTTGATCATCGCCCGTGGCGACGGCAACTACATCACCGATATCGAGGGGCATCGCATGCTCGACGGTGTCGGTGGCCTGTGGAACGTCAACGTGGGCCATAACCGACCTTCGGTGAAGGCGGCCATCGCCGCGCAGATGGACGAACTGGCTTATTACCAGACCTTCGACGGCATTGCCCATCCACGGGTGTTCGACCTGGCCGAGCGGCTGACGTCGATGTTCGCCCAGGAAAACATGGAGCGGGTGCTGTTCAGTTCCGGTGGTTCCGATGCGGTCGAGACGGCCCTGAAAATGGCCCGCCAATACTGGATCGCCAGCGGCGAGCCAGGGCGCACGCGTTTCCTGTCGTTGCGCAATGGCTACCATGGCGTGCACATGGGCGGCACCTCAGTGGGTGGCAACGGCGTGTATCACTACAACCATGGGCCGCTGTTGGCCGGCTGTCATCTGCTCGATACGCCGTGGTTGTACCGCAACCCCTGGGACTGCCGCGATCCAGAAGAACTGACCGCTCACTGCATTCGCCAGCTGGAAGACCAGATCGCGCTGCTCGGCCCGCAGACCATTGCCGCGTTGATTGCCGAACCGGTGCAAGGCGCCGGTGGCGTGATCGTGCCGCCGGCGCATTACTGGAAGCGGCTGCGGGAAGTCTGCGACCGCCACGGCATCCTGTTGATCGCCGATGAGGTGGTCACCGGGTTCGGCCGCACCGGCTGCATGCTCGGCAGCCGGGGCTGGGGCGTCGCGCCCGACGTGCTGTGCCTGGCCAAGGGCATCACCGCCGGTTACATCCCCATGGGCGCCACGGTCTTCAACCAGCGCATCGTCGATGCCATCGAAAACGGTCCGGGTTTCAGCAACGTGATCATGCACGGCTACACCTACAGCGGACACCCGACGGCGTGTGCGGCGGCCCTGGCGGTGCTGGACATCGTCGAGGCCGAGGACTTGCCGGGCAACGCCGGGAAAGTCGGTGCCCAGTTGCTGGAGCAATTGCAGCCGCTGACCGAACGTTACGCGGTGGTGGGCGAAGTGCGCGGCAAGGGCTTGATGATCGCCGTGGACCTGGTGGCGGACAAGGTCACCCGCGAGCCGCTTGACCCCGCTAACGGCCTGGCCTCGCGCATCGCCGAGCAAGCGCGTCGGGCCGGCGTATTGGTGCGCCCGATTGGCAACAAGATCGTGATGTCTCCGCCGCTGACCCTCACCAGCGACGAGGCCGCCCTGATGGTCGGTGCGTTGGACGGTGCGCTCGCCGACTGCCGCTGATCTGTAAGCCGGCGCGGTATGCCGTGCCGGCTCCCTGAATATAAAAACAGCCTTCAAAAGGCGCAGCACAAGGAGCTCCAGCCATGCGGAACCTATCGCGTATGGAAATTTTCGGCAGTGGCCTGGCCTGTACGCTGGCGCTTTGCGCCGCGACTCAGGTCCAGGCCTATGAGTTGTATGCCGATGACGACACGCATTTCAACGCCGACCTGCTGGCAGTGTTCGGCCATTTCAACAGTCGCAAGAACTACGACGGCAGGCCCGGCGGTTCAACCTGGCGCGAAGGTTTCATCAAGTATGGCGTCAGCGGCGACCAGGGCCTGGCCGGTCATGGCACCGCCTACGGTGCGTTCAGCCTGGTCAGTTCCGCTACCTGGGGCGATGGCGACGCGGCCGGCAATTCGCTGGGCAGCGAACGCACGACGAAGATCGAAGACGCGTACCTGGGGTGGCGCTCCGCCGACCTGTTCCCCGTGCTGGGGCAGGACGGTGTCGATATCTCCGGCGGGCGCCAGGTGGTCAAGCTGGGCAGGGGCTTTTTGATCAACGATGACGGGCCGAACCTGGGCAAAGGGCCTGCCGACGGTCGCTTGAATCGCGGTGGCGCCTATTACCTGGCGGCCCGGCACGCGTTCGATCAGACCGCCGTGTTGCGCCTGGGTGGGCAGGAGGGGCTGCATGGCAGCGTGGTGTGGCTCAAGTCCGACAACCGCGCCCAGGCCGAAACCGAACTGGCCGCCGGCACGCTGGACTACACCGCCAAGGCCGGGACCTTGGGGTTGACCTGGATCCACGGCCTGGATGTGAATGACCGGTGGGCCAGCGATTTCCAGCGGCAACGCAAGGGCATGGATGTCTACAGTCTTCGCGGTGAAGGCGACGCCGGCATTGAAAATGCGAGCCTGGCGTTCGAATACGCTTGGCAAGACAAGGACGCCGGCCCGCAGAACGCCTGGTACGCCGAGGCCGGCTACACCTTTGCCGATCTCGCCTGGGCCCCCAAGCTGACGTACCGCTACACCCGCTATTCGCAGAAGTGGGATTCGCTGTTCACCGGGCAGAGCACCGGTTATGGCACCTGGTTTCAGGGCGAAGTCGCGGGTAATTATGCCGGGCCCTTCAACAGCAACACGGGCATTCATCATGTCGGCCTGACAGCCAAGCCGTTGGAGAAACTGACCCTCGGTGCGCTGTACTTCGACTACAACACCGTGCGTAAAGACAACGCGCTGGACCTGGATGCCCGCGAGTTGGACCTGTACGCCGAATGGGCGGTGAACGAACATTTGATCGTCACGCCGCTGATCGGCCTCTACAAGCCGGATCGGGACGCAACGACGGGGGGCAATCAAGTGAGCGGCAATGGCACCAACGTCTACAGCCAGGTGACGGTGGCCGTGCCGTTCTGAGGCCAGGGCTGTTCGATAAACCCTGTGGCGAGGGAGCTTGCTCCCGCTGGACTGCGTAGCAGGCCCAAAAAAGAGGGGCCGCTGCGCGACCCAGCGGGAGCAAGCTCCCTCGCCACAGGGACAGTGTTTCTCTTGAGTGAGCAGTGTCTGTGCTTTCTAGCCAACCGCAGGCGGATTCTGCATCCGCTCGGCAATCCGCCGGGTCGTGTCCATCACCATTTCAATCACGGTTTCCTGGCGCAGCAGCTTGAAGCTGTCGGTGCTGCCGACGGCCGACAGGCTGCCAACCACGTCGTCGAGTTCGGGGTTGACGATCGGCGCCGCGATACCGGTGAGCCCCAGGTTGAGTTCGTCGTGGGTCATGCAATAGCCGTCCTTGCGGATCTTTTTCGCGGCCTTGGAAAAGCTTGCCCAGTCATAGCTGCCGTGGGGGTCGTTGGCCAGGTGCTCTTCGAACAGGCGTTGCAGGCGTCGACCCTTCTGGAAAGCGATCAACACTTTGGATTGCGCACCGCGAAAGAACGGCAGCGGCTGGCCGCGGCCGAATGAGAACTGGTAGGTGTCGCTGGGTTCGGCGATGTAGGTGTTGATGATGCGGCCGTCGTAGAAAACGCTGGCGAACACCGCCAGGCCAGTGGCATCGGACAGCTCGTGCATCAACTCGCGGCCGGCCACGAGGATCGGGTCGTACTGTCGCATCATCCAGTCCAGCTCAATGATGCGTGGCCCCAGGCCGTAGCTGCCGGCATCCACCCGAACCAGCAGGCCGGCATCGCACAAATCCTTGACGTAGCGGTACACGGTCGCCCGTGACAGGCCCATGCGCTCGGCGATGGTATCAGGGTCGATCTTCAGCGTGGCCGGGCCGAAAAGGTCCAGCACGCTCAGCATTTTGCTCAGACTGCTCATTTCGCTCCTAAAGGGGGAATGGCGCGTAGGGGGGCGTTGGGTGAGCACTATAGGTAGCCGCGGCGGTGATGAAAAGCCCGCGCATGCCCTCAGGAGCGCGTTGCCACGGTAACCGAACGCTTGAGAAATGCAAACTTATTTCCAGTCGTTTGCCCTTAGAAAATATGCATTTATCTCAAAATATGATTTTAATGCAGAAAAATAGCTTGTTTTGTCGATTTGACTGTGTGATAAATCTCAGCCACTGCAAACGCTCGATGAAGAGGGCTGGAAATGAATGGTGCGCAACTGATAGTGAAAGCGGCGGTGGCGAGCGGTATCGAATACTGCTTCGCCAACCCCGGAACGACTGAAATTCCCCTGGTGGCAGCCATGGCCAGCGCGCCAGCCCTCAAGCCGGTACTGTCCTTGTTCGAAGGGGTATGCACCGGTGCGGCGGACGGCTACGGCCGGATTGCCGGCAAGCCGGCGATGACCTTGACGCACCTCGGCCCCGGCTTTGCCAATGGCATTGCCAACCTGCACAACGCCCGTCGCGCCAACACCCCGATCGTCAACGTCATCGGCGATCACGCGTCCTGGCACGTCAATTACGATCCGCCGTTGGCCAGCGATATCCAGGCCTTGGCCGGCAGCGTTTCCACGTGGGTACGTACTTCGCGCACGGCATCGGGCGTTGGTGAAGATTTCCAGGAGGCGGTGCGTGCCGCCTGGCAAGCCAACGGCCAGATCGCCAGCCTGATCCTGCCGATGGACCTGCAAGCCAGCACCGTGCAGCACGAGAAAGCCTTCACGGCATTGCAGGCCCCGGTCCGGCGTTTTGCCGGTGACCGGATCGAGGCGGTCGCCCAGGCACTGCGCGATGGCCGGCGCCTGGTGTTTATCGTCGGCGACCAAGGCTTGTCCGTCGCCGGACTCGAAGCGGCGGGGCGCCTGGCCCGGCTGCCGGGCGTGCGCCTGTTCGCCGAAACCTTTCCCCGCGTGAGTTATCGCGGTGGTGGCCTGCCGGACCTGGATCGCCTGCCTTACTTCCCTGAAGTGGCCATCGAGATCCTGGATCAATATGACGCGGTGGTCTGCGCCGGCGTCCCCGAACCCATCAGCTATTTCGGCTACGAAGGCATTGCCTCGCGGCTGGCCGAGCGTGAACGCCTGCTGTGTTTGGCTGAGGTGGGGGACGACGTTGCCGGGGCGCTCACTGCGCTGGCCGATGCCCTTGAAGCACCGGCTTATGTGCCCACGCCAAGCGGTATCGAACTGCCGCCCAGCGAAGCCACGTTGACGCCTCAATCCGTGGGCCAGGTGTTGGCCGCGTCGCTGCCGGACGACTGCATCGTTTCGGTGGAAGGCGGGACGTGCGGCTATCCGTTCTTCACCGCCTCGGCCCATGCCGCACGGCATCGGGTCTTGACCAACACCGGTGGGGCCATCGGCCAGGGCATCCCGGTGGGCTTTGGCGCCGCCATGGCCGAGCGTGGCAACAAGGTGTTCTGCCTGCAATCGGACGGCAGTGCCCAGTACACGATCCAGACCTTGTGGAGCATCGCCCGGGAGCAATTGCCGGTGGTGATCCTGATCGCGGCCAACCATCGCTACGCCATCCTGCAAAACGAACTGCGCCGCTTCGGCATGACCGAGCTGGGCCCCGAGGCCCTGAGCCTGACGGTACTGGACCGTCCTCGCATCGATTGGAAGGCCCTGGCCAAGGGCTACGGCTTGCCGGCCAGCACCGTGCACACCAACGGCGAGTTGCAGCGCGCCCTGGCCAACGCCAAGGCCGATGGCGGCCCTTGCCTGATTGAAATGGCGCTGTGAAGGAGGGCATATGAACCAGATTCAATTGTTACCCGTAGTCGAGAAGTTCCTGTCGTTACCCGGGCGCCTGTTTATCGGCGGCACCTGGCAGGACGCCGCCGATGGTCGCCGGTTTGCCGTAGAAAACCCGGCCACTGAACACACCCTGGCCGAAGTCGCCGAAGGCGGCGAACGCGACGTGGATGCCGCCGTCGCTGCCGCCCGCGCGGCCTTCACCGGAGCTTGGGCGCAGCAGTCGCCGGCCCAGCGCGGGTTGCTGTTGTTTCGCCTGGCGGAACTGCTCGATCAGCATCGCGAAGAACTGGCGCAATTGATCACCCTGGAAAACGGCAAGCCGATCGGCGCGGCCCGGGGCGAAGCGGCCAGCGCCGCGAATATCATTCGTTACTTTGCCGGTTGGCCGACCAAGATCGAAGGCAGCACGTTGCCGGTGTCGCCCGCCAGTGGCGCGCCGATGCTCAACTACACCTTGCGCGAGCCGGTGGGCGTCTGCGCGTTGATCGTGCCGTGGAATTTTCCGCTGACCATGTGCGTGTGGAAGCTCGGCCCGGTGCTGGCGACCGGTTGTGTCGCGGTGCTCAAGCCCGCCGAACAGACGCCCCTGGTTGCCATTCGCCTGGTGCAATTGATCGAGGCCGCCGGTTTCCCGGCCGGGGTGGTCAACCTGCTCACCGGCCTCGGCGCGCGCACTGGCGCACCGCTGGCCCAGCACCCGGACGTGGACAAGATCGCCTTCACCGGTTCGACCCAAGTGGGCCGGCTGATCGCCCAGGCGGCCACCGGCAACATGAAGAAGGTCTCCCTGGAGTTGGGTGGCAAGTCCCCCAACATCATCCTGCCGGACGCCGACATCGTCCGGGCCGCCAAAGGCGCCGCCGATGGGATTTTCTACAACCAGGGCCAAGTCTGCACCGCCGGTTCGCGTCTGTACGTGCACGCCAGCGTCCTCGACCAGGTGCTCGAAGAGCTCCAGCGCCACGCCGCCGCCCATGTGTTGGGGCCAGGCCTGGATCCGGCCAACAGCATGGGCCCGCTGGTCTCGGCCCGGCAATTGGGCACGGTGCGTGGCTACCTGCAGCGGGGCCAGGACGAGGGCGCCGAACTGATCTGCGGCGGTGATCGTCCCGACCATTTGGAGCGCGGCCACTTCATCCGCCCCAGCGTGTTTCTCGACCGCGCCGAGCGCGCCTGTGTCGCCCGGGAAGAAATCTTCGGCCCGGTGCTGACCGTCATGAGCTGGACCGAAATCGACGAGCTGGTGCTGCGTGCCAACGACTCGCCTTATGGCCTGGCGGCCGGACTGTGGACCCGTGACTTGCGCTCCGCCCACCGCGTGGCGGCGCAGTTGAAGGCCGGCTCGGTGTGGATCAACTGCTGGAACGTCGTCGACCCGGCCTCGCCCTTCGGTGGCTACAAGCAATCCGGCTGGGGCCGGGAAATGAGCAAGAACGTGATCGATGCCTACACCGAAACCAAAAGTGTCTTCGTCGATCTGGCCTGAGCCGAATAATCACAAGAGGAACTGCTATGGATCTGGAATTGCAAGGCCGCGTGGCGATCGTCACCGGCGGTGGCATGGGCATCGGCAAGGAAGTCGCGCGCTTTCTGTCTCAGGAAGGTTGCAAGGTGGTGATCTGCGCGCGGCGCATGGAATACCTCCAGCAAGCCGCCGAGGAAATCAGCGCCGAGACCGGCAACGAGGTGCTGCCGCTGTTCTGTGACACCAACCAGATGTCGGCGGTGTCCGACATGGTCGAGGCGGCCCACAAGCACTTTGGCCGCATCGATATCCTGGTCAACGGCGCGGCGGCCCCGTCCGGCGTGGTGCGCAACGACATCGAACATGCCGGCGACGATGAATTGCTCTCGGACCTCAACACCAAGGTGATCGGCTATTTCCGTTGCGCCAAGGCGGTGACGCCGCACATGAAGGCTGGCGGTTTCGGTCGCATCATCAACATCGGTGGCCTGACCGGGCGTGGCAGCAAGGTGCTTTCGGGCATGCGCAACCTGGCCATCGCCCACATGACCAAGACCCTCTCCGACCAACTCGGCCCGTCCGGCATCACGGTCAACCTGATCCACCCCGGCGTGGTCGACACCCCGCACATCCAGGAGCTGTACGAGCGCGAAGGGGTCAAGCAGGGCAAGACGCCCGAGCAGGTGGAGCAGGGCTACATCGACGCGACGCCGATCCGACGCACCTTGGCCCCCATCGAAATGGGCTGGCTGATCGGTTTCCTCGCGTCCCCCAAGGCCGGTGCGGTGACCGGGGAATCGATTGGCATCGACGGCGGCTTGACCCGTGGCATCTTCATTTGAGGAGCAGCAGTGATGAGTAACGGAACCCTTTTGGTCGCCACCGTCGGGCAAGCGCTGATCCGCAGCGCCGACGATGGCCGTACCTGGCATCGCCTGGGCCTGGGCCAGGACCTGGAATTCGATGCGATCACCCGGTCCCTGAGTTTTCATCCGGGCACGCCCGAGGTGATCTACGCCGGCACCGATGTCGGCCTGTGCGTCAGCCGCGATACCGGCGGCTATTGGCAGCGGGTGGATTCGCCGTTCAGTGGGCAGACAGTCTGGAAGGTCGCGGTGGATCCCCAGGATGCGCAGCGGATTTTCGTCGGCACCGGTGCGCCGTCGCGCGCCGTGCTGTGGCGCACCCTCGACGGTGGCCAGAGCTGGGACCGTGCCCCGGTGGAAATCCCGGAATTCTGCGACGGCGTCAGTCGTCCACGCTTGCTGGCCTTCGCCTACGACCCGACGGATCGCAACCAGCTCTGGTTCGGCCTGGAAGAGGGCGGGCTGTTCCACAGCCGTGACGGTGGCGACAGCTGGACCCGCGTCGATGATCGCTTGCTGTGGGACTACAACTCGGACGTGCACAACATCGTGGTCCTGCCCAATCACGGGCAAAAGGTCATCGTCGTGGTGTGCGTCAACGCCGTGTACCGCAGCCTCGACGAAGGGCAGACCTGGAGCGGCATCGTCGCCCGGGAAACCTTCGGTCTGTACTACGTGCGCGCCATGAATGCGGCGTTGGGCAGCGAGGATACGCTGTACCTGAGCATCTCCGACGGCACCCCAGGCACCACCAGCAAGGTGCTGGTCTCCCGGGACGCCGCCGTCAGTTGGGAAGTGCTGCCACTGCCGCAACAACCCAATTCCTGTGTCTGGGCGATTGCCTTGAACCCTGCCGACCCTCGCCAGATCGTCGCCGGTACCAAGTACGGGCACCTGTTCACCTCCGAGAATGGCGGTGACGGCTGGCAGAAGCAGTGGCGCGAGTTCAGTGAAATCGCTGATGTGCTCTGGACGCCCGCCGTGGCGCAAATCAAGTCCGGGCATCAATCCATCATCAAGAAAAACTGAGGGACCGTGCGATGAAAGTCGAAGTCGTTCGTACTCACCTGTCGTTGTTCGTGCGCGACCCGCAAGTGTCGGCGCGCTGGTACGCCGACGTGCTGGGCATGCATGAAAGCGCCCGGGGTGAAAGCTGGATCATGATGGCGTTTGGTGCCAAGCATCACGACATCGCGTTGCTCCGCGCCGAGCCCGGGGCCCACCAGGGCGGCCTGGGATTGCAGCACTACGGGCTGGAGATCGCGGGCGACATGACCACCCTGCGCAAGCTCTACGGCATGTTGCTGAACAAGGGCGTCGAGGTGGTGAAGATCACCGACCACGAGATCGGCAACGGCGTGTATTTCAACGACCCCGATGGCAATCGCATGGAATTTTTCCTCGAGTCCGAACACGACGACGCGCTCGGCAAGGCCCGCTTCAAGGCCGCTGGCGCCCCCAGCCGGCATTTCGATCTCGACCCACTTTGAATGAGACTGCTCTATGAAAACCGCGAATTTCGCCAGTTATCACATCCGCAAATGGTACAGCTTCGTCGAGGAAACCCTGGCCAACGAAACCGGCCAGTTGGCCGATGGCGAGCCGTTGTTCAAGTACGCCATCGGCGCGGTGATCGCCAACCCTTACGCTGGCCGTTTCAGTGAAAGCCTGGCGGAGTTGATAGAACCATCGCCCTTGCTGGGCCAGGAGTTTGGTCGGCGCATTCGGGTACTGGCGGGCCAGCGCGAGATCGTCAGTTACGGCAAGGCGTGCCTGGTGGGCAGCCAAGGTGAGTACGAGCACGGCAATGCATTGCTGACCAACCCGGCGGCGGATCCGATCCGTGTCGCGTTGGGCGGCGGCAAGTCCTGGGTGCCTTCCACCGGCAAGCGCGGCGGGCCTGGCGTGACCATCGACGTGCCGCTGGCCCACAAGGATGCGCTGTATGTCCGTTCCCACTACGACAGCATTTCCCTGTCGTTCGGCGATGGTCCGGCGGCCGACGAGTTGATCATCATCTGGGCCTTCGCCACGCGCGGGCGTTTGCATGCGCGCCTGGGTGGTCTCCAGGCGGCTGACGTCAAGGGCAATGACGGCCTGTATTGAGGGGCGCTGATCGTGGGAAGCCAACGAATGTCTGCAAACAGCCAGTTCTTCACCAATCGCTCGGGGATGCGCCTGCACTATCTGTCGTGGGGCGATGCGTCAGGCATTCCCGTGCTGCTGCTCCATGGGCTGCGTTCCTATGCCCAGACCTGGGATGGCCTGGCCAATGCATTGGGCGAGCGGTACTGCTGCTATGCCCTTGACCAGCGCGGTCGCGGCTACAGTGACTGGGCGGATGCCTCCAGTTACCGGACCGAGGTCTATGTCAACGATCTTGAAGACCTGGTGGCGCATTTGGGGCTGCAGCGTTTCGTCCTGGTGGGGCATTCTCTGGGCGGCACCAATGCGCTGGAGTATGCGCGGCTCCATCCGGGACGACTGCAAGCGTTGGTGATCGAGGACATCGGCCCGGGTTCTTCGGTCAGCGGTGACGGCGCCGCGCGGATTCGGCGCGAGATGAGCCAGACACCGCTGTTGTTTCCTGACTGGGAGAGCGCCGCCCAGTTCTGGCTGCAAGCGCGACCTGGTCTCTCTGAGGAGGGACTGGCCTCCAGGTTGATGTATTCGATGAAGGAAACCCTGGCTGGAATCGAATGGCGTCACGACCAGCAAGGCATTGCCCAGGCGCGCCTGAGCATTACCCCGACCGATCTGTGGCCGGCGGTACGGGCGCTGGATTGCCCGACGCTGTTCATTCGTGGTGCCCGTTCCGACTTCCTGCCCCTGGCGACCCTCGAGTCGATAAAGCAGGCCAACAAGTGGGTGAGCACAGAGGAAATCGCCGACGCCAGCCATTACGTTCATGATGACCAGAGCGCAATGTTCAACCTTGTCGTCATGGACTATTTGTACGACCAATGCCTAAAACCACAACAACAAAGCGGTGAATAGCGATGAAGCAGGAGAAAACCCAGGTAGTCATCGTGGGCGGTGGCCCGAACGGGATCACGGCCGCTCATTACATGGGGCTGTACGGTATCGACTGCATCGTCCTCGAATTGGCTGACGGCGTCCTGCCGTATCCCCGTGCGGTGGGCATGGATGACGAGGCGCTGCGGGTGTTGCAGGGCATCGGCATCGCTGAGCTGGCCGCACGCGACATGATCAGCAACGTGCCCCTGCGTTACTACAATGCGCGGGGCGTGTGTTTTGCCGAGGTCAAGCCGAGCACGGCGAACTATGGCTGGCCGATGCGCAACATCTTCATGCAGCAGTTGTTGGAAACGACGCTGCGCGAGCAGTTGGGCAAGCACGCCAGTGTCGAGTTGCGCCAGGGCCATGAAATGCTCGATCTGGAGCAGGACGCCGAGGGCGTGACCTTGCAGGTGCGCGATGCCCAAGGGGAGCTGTATCAGTTGCAGGCGCAGTACGTGATCGGTGCCGATGGCGGACGTTCCAGCGTGCGCAAGAAACTCGGCATCGAACTGCTGGGGCTGACCCATCCGCGCAAATGGGTGGTGATCGACACGGCCAACGACAGCCTCGATGCACCCTATACCGCCTTGCATGCCGACCCTCAGCGGCCGTTTGTCTGCATCTACCTGCCGTATCAGCAGCGGCGCTGGGAGTTCATGCTCCTGGAGGGCGAAGACGAGACCCGGATGTGCGAAGAGGCGATGATCCGGGATCTGATCCGTGGGCATATCGGCGAGGCGGTCGATCAACTGGAGATCATCCGGATCCGCGCCTATACCCATAACTCCCGGGTCGCGGCGCGCTTTGTCCAGGGCCGTGTGGCACTGGTGGGGGATGCGGCGCATATTTCCCCGCCCTGGGCCGGGCAGGGGCTCAATTCGGGCCTGCGTGATGTCGCCAACGTCAGCTGGAAGCTCGCCGCGATTCTCCAGGGGCGGGCGGCGCCGGCGATCCTGGCCAGTTACGACCAGGAGCGCCGCGGGCACGCGACCGATCTCATCGCGTTAGCCGACAACATGGGCGCGGTCCTGGGGCTGACCAACCCGTTGATGGCCGGGGTGCGGGACTGGTTGTTCCAGGCCGTCAACAGCGTCGACAACCTGCGTTCGCATTTGCTGGAATTCAAGTTCAAACCCAAGGCGACCATCACCAAAGGCCTGGTGTATCACGAGCGTGCCGAGTTGCATGAGGATGATCTGGTTGGACAGTTGTTCATCCAACCGTCCATCGAAGATTCCCAAGGCCAGCGTCGGCGCCTGGACGAGGTACTGGGGCATTCCTATGCGGTGCTGGGGTATCGGGTCAATCCGAGCGAACAACTCAGCGAGCAGACCGCTGCTTATTGGGCGCGCTGGGACACGCGTTTCATCCAGATCAATCGCTCGCGCAGTGGCGTGGGGCGCAATCAACCCTTGTCGGCCAGCGGTGCCATTTGCGTCGAAGACGTTGATAACCGCCTGGGGGAATGGTTTGCCAAGGTCCGAGATTGCGTCGTGGTGGTGCGGCCGGATCGGTTCGTTGCTGCGATCACCACCCCCGAGCGACTCGAAGGCGTGTTGCGCAAACTGGCGGAGCAACTGTCATGAGGCGCGAAGAGGATCTGCTGGTACGGCTTCACGATGCCGGGCAGGCCATACACGCCTTGCCTTCGTTGGAACCCGAGGCCGTCGATTTGCCGACGGGCTACACCTTGCAGCGCGAGGCACTGCGTCGGCGCCAGGTCGGCGGTGAGCGGCTGACCGGATGGAAAGTGGCCTTCGCCGGCCGCGCCGCCCAGGATCGTTTCGGTATCGATGAGCCGGTGTTGGGGGCGCTGACCGATGCCATGGTCGTGGAACCTGGACGTACGGTATCCCTCGCACGGCTGATTCAGCCGAAGTTGGAAATCGAGTTGGCGTTCGTCCTGGGGCGCACGCTGGTGCCCGGCTTCTACAGCGACGAGGACATCCTTGCCGTCATTTCCGAAGTCGCGCCGGCGTTCGAGATCGCCGATTGCCGTTGGCAAGGCTGGCGTTTCGGCGTCGGCGCGTTTCTGGCCGACAATGCTGCCGCGGCGCTGTATTGCCTGGGGTCGCGGGTCAGGTTTCATCCCGGGCAGGCCCACGTGAACTATCGCCTGGAATGTGACGGGGTGCCCTGTGGCGAGGGCAATGCCCAGGCGCGGGAGGACACGCCCCAGGCCAACCTGTGCTGGCTGGTCCGGCGCTTGCTGGCTGATGGGCAGTGTGTCGAAGCGGGGCAGGTGGTGCTGTCCGGGGCTTTGTTGGCGCCTCTGGACATCAAGGCTGCCGAGTACCGGTTGCACATGCTTGGCATGGAACTGGCTTTGGATTTCCGGTAGTCAGCACTGTTCACCCAAATGAAATGATGAACCCGTGGCGAGGGAGCTTGCTCCCGCTGGGCTGCGCAGCAGACCCATTTTTGTGAGCGCTTCGCGCTGGAGCGCCAGCTCCGGTCAAGCGGGAGCAAGCTCCCTCGCCACGGGGCTACCGACTTGCTTGCATAACCGTACCAGGCAGTAAGCACAGCGCCACCGAGGAACAATGATCATGTTCGCCGAAGTCCGTACCTTCAATGATCCTCAGCAACACGCCGGCTCGATCCTGGGTTGGCAACAAGTCTATGACCAGCTCGGGCGCGGTTGCCTGTCCAGCGAGCTGCGGCAGGTGTGCGCCGAGCGTTTCCAGATTTTCCAGGAGGTGCTGGATAAACGCGTCGTGCAGCGCGGTTGCGCGCCAAAAGGACGCTTGTGCATTGCCATGTCCCTGGGTGGTGCGCCGGTGGTGCAGGGGCACCAGGTGGGCGCCCACAGCGTCGTGCTGTTGCGCGATGGCGAAGATTTCGTCCTGCACGCCCCGGAAGGCACGCATTTCTTCGCGGCCAATGTCGACACGGTGCGGTTTGCCAAGCTCGCGGCCTACGAACTGTCGAGCGAACAGCTCAAACGCTTGAAAAGCGTGTCCCAGGTCAGCGTGGATGAGGCGGTACTGCGCCGGGTGCAACAGCGGATCCACCCACTGTTTCGTCACCTTTTGGAACAGACCGATGCGGTCAATCCCGCCGCGGAGAAAATCCTCGAAGACGTTTTGCTCAACGCCTTCCTCGACCTGTTCAGCCACGCCACGGACGAGGTGCGCGGCCGGCGCGGCAATTTTGCCGTCAGTGCCTACCTGGTCAAGCGTTGCCAGGAACTGGTGGTGGCCAGCGCCGATGTGCCCTTGAGCATCCTTGATTTGTGCGAGCAATTGCGGGTCAGCCGCAGAACCCTGCAGAACAGTTTCCAGGCCGTCACCGGCATGCGTCCGGTGGAGTACCTGCGTAACCTGCGGCTCAATGCGGTGCGCCGCCGATTGATCACGACCCGTGCGGCCGCGCTGAACGTCAGTGAAATCGCGGTGGCGATGGGGTTTTTCCACCTGAGCCATTTTGCCGTCCATTACCGGGCGCTGTTTGGCGAGTCACCCTCGGACACGCCCAGGGCACCGGCTTGAAGAGCGGTATCCTGCGGTGTTACCGAAGCGCCTTCCTGCACCGATAAAAGGCAGCCGCTGAGCTGTTTGGTAGCACACCCGTACCACCCTGGGCCAGAGACGGGCGGTCGTTCTCCTCGGAAACTTCCTTCAAATCAAATCCTTGCACGATAACGCGTGTGGTTGGCATGCATTCTGCTTTTATGAATCCATGGATAATTGGATACAAAAATGCAGAAGGTGCTGCCATGCAATTTGCTCCGACGTACGCTGAACGCCCGCCCATGACGGCCGAGGAGGAGGCCTACAACTTCCTGCTCGATGCCATTTGTGGCGGGCGGTTACGCAAGGGCGACCGGCTGATTGCCGAGGACATCGCCAACGAGATCGGCATGAGCCGCATGCCAGTGCGCGAAGCCTTTCGCCGCCTGGATGCCCAGGGCCTGGTGACCTTGCGGCCCAATCGCGGGGCGGTGGTCAGCGGCCTCGACATCGATGAGTTGCACGAAGTCTTCGAAATGCGCAGCGCCCTCGAAGGCCTGGCGGTGCGTGTCGCGACGGCGAAGATTGGTGAGCGCCAGCTGGCCGCCCTGGAGCGCTTGCTGGACGAGATGGACGATTACCGCGAGGAAAGCGCCGAGTGGGTCAGCCGCCATCGCGCCTTCCATGAATACCTGTGCAGCCTCAGCGGTCGTCCGCGATTGCTCAAGCAGATCAGCGCGCTTTATTCCCTGATCGAAGCGCCCATGCGCCTGTGGCTGCAGCATGTGGAAAAGCCCCTGAGTGCGCGTCAGGAGCACATGCTGATCCTCGACGCCCTGCGTGCGGGCGATGCCGAGAAGGCCGAGGCGGTGGTGCGTGCGCACATCGAAGGCACCGTCCCTGAATTGATCGAGTTCCTGCAATCGAAAAAATAACGAGAGCGGGCTTCGAGTCCGCCCGTGTTCTGACTTTGAGTACTGCCGTCATTAATGAACTGGAGTGTCTGGTCATGCATATGCCTCGCCTGTTGGTTGCCGCTTTATCCTTGGGTTTCTGTGCGCAATGGGCGGTTGCCGCGCCCGTTGTCCCGGAGCGTTTGCTCAAGGCCGATAAACTCGTCTACTGCTCGGGCATGGATTCGCCGCCGCTGGTGTCCTTCGATGAGGCGCAGAAACCCAAGGGATTAACCGTGGACCTGGGGCTGGAAATCGCCAAGCGCCTGGGCGACAAGAAGGTGGAGTGGCGGGTCATTCCCTTTTCCGGATTGCTCCCCGCGTTGCTGGCCCGACAGTGCGACATGATCGTCGACCAGCTGTTCGACAAGCCCGAGCGCCGCGAGGTGATCGACATCGTCAACTACATGTATTCCAGCCAGGCGGTGGTGGTGCCCAAGGGCAATCCCAAGGGCCTCAAGACGCTGCCGGATCTCTCCGGACACAAGGTCGCGGTGCTCAATGGCTCCACCATCAAGACCTTGCTCGACGCCGAGAACGCAACCCTGGCCAAGGCCGGCAAGCCGGCCATGAAACTGGTGGTCTACAACTCCGACACCGATGCCTTCCAGGCCCTGCGCATCAGCCAGGTCGACGCCTACGGCACCACCGTGGAAACCGCCGGTTACTACGCCACCATGGCCCCCGACCTGTTCGAGGAAGGCGTGCCGGCCTTCAGCCGGATTCTCACCGGCCTGGGCATTCGCAAGGACGATCCGCAACTGACCGCCGCCGTGCAGCAGGTGATCGGCGATATGCGCAGCGATGGCAGCTACAGCCAACTGCTCGGCAAATGGCATGTCTCCAGTGACACCCTTGATTGAGGTGAACCGTCGATGAATTTCAATTGGGATGTGTTCTGGCAGTACCTGCTCCAGCCCAGTGGGGTGTACCTCACCGGGCTCTGGCTGACCTGCCTGATCAGTGTGCTGGCGATGTTGCTGGGCTGCGTGCTGGGGCTGGCGGCGGCGCTGTTGCGGTTGTCGAAGAACCCGCTGCTGCATGTACCGGTGCGCTTTTACGTGTGGCTGATGCGCGGCACGCCGTTGCTGGTGCAGATCGTCTTTCTCTACACCGCGCTGGCTGCCGGCGGGATTTTCCGCTTCGATGACATCGACCTCTTTGGGCTGGTGATCCCCGGCAATATCCAGGCGGCGATCATCGCCCTGGGCCTCAACGAGGGCGCCTACATGGCCGAGATCATCCGCGCCGGCATCGGTGCGGTGGACAAGGGTCAATACGAGGCCGGACGTTCCCTGGGCATGACCTTCGCCAAACTGATGCGGCGCATTGTCCTGCCCCAGGCGTTCCGGGTCATCGTTCCGCCGTTGGGCAACGAGTTCAACGTGATGCTCAAGAACACCACGCTGGTCAGCGTGATCGGCGTCCAGGAATTGTTGCTCAGTACCCAGATGGTCACGTCGGCGACGTTCCGAGTATTCGAGTTGTACCTGGTGGTGGCGATCTATTTCCTGTTGCTGACCACGCTGTGGGGCTTTTTCCAGCGCTGGCTGGAGACTCGCTTCGGCCAATCGGACCGGCCTTCGTCGCCACCGCCGGCGTCGACGCGGATGTTCGGCCGCAGCACCCTGAACCTGCTGAGGGCACGTTGACCATGGCGCATAAAAGCGAAGAGTTGATCATCGAGGCGCTGGACGTTCACAAGTCCTTCGGCGAGTTGCAGATTCTCAAGGGCATCTCGTTGCAAGTGCGGCGCGGCGAAGTGGTGGTGCTGATCGGTGCGTCGGGCTCCGGCAAGACCACGTTCATCCGTTGCATCAATCTGCTGGAAGACATCCAGGGCGGACGCATCCGCGTCAATGGCCAGCCCATGGGCTATCGCGAACGGGCCGATGGCAGCCTGGTGCGTGAGTCGGAGCGCAACATCGCCCGGCAGCGGCGGGACATAGGCATGGTGTTCCAGCGCTTCAACCTGTTTCCCCACATGACCGCCCTGGAAAACATCATCGAGGCGCCAATCCAGGTGCTCGGTGTGACTCGCGCCGCCGCGTTGGAACAGGCCCGCGGGTTGCTGGAGCGGGTCGGCCTGGCGGACAAGGCCGATCACTACCCATCGATGCTCTCCGGCGGCCAGCAACAGCGGGTGGCGATTGCCCGGGCCCTGGCCATGAAGCCCCAGGCCATGCTGTTCGATGAACCCACCAGTGCCCTCGACCCGGAAACCGTCGGCGAGGTGCTGCAAGTGATGAAGGAATTGGCCGAGGAGGGCATGACCATGGTCGTAGTGACCCACGAAATGGGCTTCGCCCGGGAAGTGGCGGACCGTGTGGTGGTGCTCGACCAGGGCGAGCTGATCGAGCAAGGGCCGCCGGAGCAGATTTTCTGTCATCCGATTCATCCGCGCACCCGGGCTTTTCTCAGCCGCGTGCTGTGACGTTTCCCGGCCACCGAATTTCTGTATTGAAGAGTTTTTGCCATGCTTAAATTTTCTGCCCACGAATACCCTTATCCGTCACAACGCCAGAGCGTCTTCGCCCGCCGGGGCATGGTCGCTGCGTCCCAGCCCCTGGCGGCCCAGGCGGGCATCGAGATCATGCAAAAAGGCGGCAATGCCATCGACGCCGCCATCGCCACGGCGGCCGCGCTGACGGTGGTGGAGCCCACGGGCTGCGGCATCGGCGGTGACGCCTTCGCGCTGGTCTGGTGCAAGGGCCAGTTGTACGGCCTCAACGGCAACGGCCATGCGCCGGCGGCCTTGAGCATCGAGGCGGTCAATGCCGCTGGCCATGAAAAAATGCCGGTCTATGGCTGGACACCGGTGACGGTCCCGGGCTGCCCATCGGCGTGGGCCGAGCTGTCCCGACGCTTTGGCAAGCTGCCCTTCGCCGAGTTGCTGCAACCGGCCATCAGCCTGGCCCGGGACGGCTTTGCGCTGTCACCGGTGGTTGCCCATCAATGGCAGATCGCCGTGAACGAGTTCGCACCCCATCGGGACGCCGTGCTGGACGCCTGGTTTGAGACGTTCCTGATCGACGGCCGGGCGCCACGGGCCGGGGAGATCTTTCGCAACCCGGCCCAGGCGCGCACGCTCCAGGAACTGGCCGACACCGCCTGCGAAAGCCTTTATCGCGGTGCCTTGGCTGAGCGCCTGGACGCTCATTCCCGGGCCAGCGGCGGCTATCTGCAGGCCTCGGACCTCAAGGATTATCGCGCCCAGTGGGTCGACCCCATCCACGTCAATTACCGAGGCGTGGATGTCTGGGAAATCCCGCCGAGCGGGCAGGGCCTGGTGGCCTTGATGGCCCTGAAGATTCTGGAAGGCTTCGACTTCGATCACCGTGACAGCCAACAGACCTGGCATCGCCAACTGGAAGCGATGAAGTTGGCCTACAGCGACGGCCTGCACTACATCACCGACCCCCTGCACATGCGCGTGGCGGTGGCTGACCTGCTCAGCGATGACTACAGTGCCCGCCGTCGTCGGCAGATCGGCGAACAGGCCCAACCGCCCGCGCCCGGCGACCCCCACGCCAGCGGCACGGTGTACCTGGCGACCGCGGATGGGGAGGGCAACATGGTCTCGTTCATCCAGAGCAACTACCACGGGTTTGGCTCCGGTGTGGTGCTGCCCAACAGCGGTATTGCCTTGCAGAATCGTGGGCAGGAATTCAGCCTCGACCCGACCCACACCAACTGCCTGGCCCCGGGCAAGAAGACCTTCCACACCATCATTCCCGGGTTCCTTACCCGCGATGGCGAGGCCCTTGGCCCCTTCGGCGTGATGGGCGGCTACATGCAGCCCCAGGGACATGTGCAGATGGTCATGAACCTGGTGGATTTCGGCCTGAACCCGCAAGCGGCCCTCGACGCACCGCGCTGGCAATGGCTGGGCGACATGAAGGTCGGGATCGAGCACGGGGCTTCACGGGACCTGGCCAATGCCCTGGCGCGACGGGGACATGAGGTCCAGATCGCCAGTGACCTGACCGACTATGGTCGCGGCCAGATCATCCTGCGCGACCCGATCAGCGGCGTGCTGTGTGGTGGGACCGAGCCGAGGGCGGATTCGCACATTGCGGTGTGGTGATGAACGTGGGCAAACGGGTTTCACTCATCGATCATTCCTGAGTGAATCCTGATGACGACCTTACCCTTGGAGCGTCCTTGTTCGACGTAGCTCAAGGCATCGGCCGTCGCCTCGAAAGGGAAGGCTCGGTCAATCACCGGCTTGAGGCTACCTGACTCGACAAGTGTGCTGATCTCGCGCAGTTGAGCGCCGTTGGCGCGCATGAACACGAAGGCGTAGCTCACACCTTTTCGACGGGCCTTGCGGCGAATGCCACTGCTCAGCAGGCCCATGATCAGCCGCAGCGGCCAGGAAAATCCCTGGGTCTGGGCGAACTGCGGGGAGGGTGGTCCGGAGATGGAAATGAGCTGGCCGCCGGGCTTTAGGATCTTCAGCGACTTCTCCAGTTCATCGGCGCCCAGGCTGTTCAACACGACGTCGTAGTCCTGCAGGACGCTGGAGAAATCCTGCTGCTTGTAATCGATGACAACGTCAGCCCCCAGCGCTTTGACCCAAGGCACATTGGGGGTGCTGGTGCTGGTCGCAACGAAGGCACCGAGGTGTTTGGCAAGCTGGATGGCGAGGGTGCCGACGCCCCCTGAACCGGCCTGGATGAAGACTTTTTGCCCTTTCTTCAATCCCGCGGTTTCCACCAATACCTGCCAGGCCGTCAGGGCGACCAAGGGCAGGGCGGCGGCGTGTTCCATGTTGAGGTTTGCCGGTTTCCGGGCCAGGGCATTTTCGTTCACTGCAATTTGCTCGGCAAAGGTGCCAATGTGCCCATCCGGGGCGCGGGCATAGACTTCATCGCCCGGCTTGAACTGTTGGACACGGGATCCCACCCGCATCACGACCCCGGCTACGTCATGCCCCAATGTCAACGGAAACGAGTAGGGCAGGATCAGTTTGAATTCGCCTTTGCGGATCTTCGAATCCAGGAGGTTGACGCTGGCGGCGTGGACGCGGACCAGAACGTCGTGGTCAGCCACTTCAGGGGCCGGTACCTCGCCGATACGGCCACTGTGCTTGCCGTAGCGGTCGATTAGAAATGCCTTCATGGTGCTTGGTTCTCATAAGGGGGCAGCAGGCTGGGCAGGCGTCGAGCCATCCGGCGCGTTCCTTCGCGCCGGCGCCCGCTAGACGTCGATCACGCCAGGTCTTGATAGCGCTCGGCAACCTGGGACTGCTTGATTTGCCCGAGCAGGCCTTGGCGCGCCGCCTGCAAGGCATCCCAGCGCGCCTCTTCCTGCAAGGGCGGGATGGTGACCGGCTCGCGACGATCGAAGCCGACCAGCGCTGCATCGACCAGGTCACTGACTTCCATGATTTCGTTCAAGGTGTTGATGTCGATGCCCGCGCGTTCCCAGATCTCGGTGCGAGTGGCCGCCGGCAGGACAGCTTGAACGTAGACACCTTTCGGGGAGAGTTCCAGGCTGAGGCCCTGGGAGAGAAACAACACGAACGCCTTGGTCGCGCCGTAGACGGACATGCCGAACTCCGGTGCCAGGCCAACGACGGAGCCGATGTTGATGATCGCCCCGTCACCCGCCTGGACCAGGCGTGGGGCGATGGCGCTGGCCAGCCGGACCAGCGCGGTGGTGTTGAGCGACACGAGGTGCGCGACGCTGTCGGTCGACTGTTCGATGAAGCTGCCGGACTGGGCGGCACCGGCGTTGTTGACCAGGATGCCGATGCTGGCGTCGTCCCGTAGGCGGGCTTCGACGGTGGTCAGGTCGCTGATCTGGGTGAGGTCGGCCTGGAGAATGTCGACGGCAACGTTGTGTTCGCTGCGCAGCTTGACGGCCAGCGCTTCAAGGCGAGTGCTGTCGCGGGCCACCAGGACCAGATTGTGCCCGCGTTGGGCAAAGCGCTGGGCATAGACAGCGCCGATGCCGGTGGAGGCGCCAGTGATGAGAACGGTTGTGCGAGTGTTCATGGGTGATTCTCTTTTTCAGGGAACGTTAGCGCGCTGTTTTCCAGGTGCGCCGATGGGTTCTGGTCAGGATTACCGCGCGCTGGATTCAGCGAGCGTCGGGTAGTCGATGTAGCCCGCCGCACCGCCGCCGTAGAGCGTGGCGGGATTGAAGGCCGACAATGGCGAGCCGGTCTTGAGCCGTTCGACCAGGTCCGGGTTGCCAATGAACGGCCGGCCGAAAGCGATCAGGTCAGCCTGGTCTTCGACGAGCCGCGCGGTGGCCAGGTCCAGGTCGTAGCCGTTGTTGGCGATGTAGGTGTTTTTGAAGCGCTGGCGCAATGAGCCGAAGTCGAAGGGCGCAACGTCGCGCGGCCCGCCCGTCGCGCCTTCGACCACGTGCAGGTAAACGATGTCCAAGGCATTGAGCTGATCGACCAGGTAGTCGAACTGGGCCTGGGGCGCGCTGCTGGACACGCCATTGGCCGGCGAGACGGGCGAGAGGCGCAGGCCGGTGCGTTCGGCCCCGATTGCTCCCACGACGGCCGCGGTCACTTCCAGCAGCAGGCGAGCGCGATTTTCAATCGAGCCGCCGTAGGCATCGGTGCGCACATTGGCGCCGTCCTTGAGGAACTGGTCCAGCAGATAGCCGTTCGCGCCGTGGATCTCCACGCCATCAAATCCCGCCGCGATGGCGTTCGCCGCCGCCTGGCGAAAATCGTTGACGATCCCCGGCAACTCGTCGATGTCCAGCGCTCGCGGCTCGCAAACGTCCTCGAAACGGTTGTTGACGAACACCTTGGTCGCCGGACGCAAAGCGGAGGGGGCCACAGGGGCGGCGCCGTTTTCTTGCAGGTCGACGTGGGAAACCCGACCGACATGCCACAGTTGCAGGAATATCCGCCCACCTTCGGCATGCACGGCCTCGGTGACTTTGCGCCAGCCGTCGATCTGCGCCGGCGTGTAGATCCCGGGCGTGTCCTGATAACCCTGGCCCTGCCGGGAAATCTGTGACGCCTCGGAGATCAGCAGGCCGGCGGACGCTCGCTGGCTGTAGTAAGTGGCCGCGAACTCGCTCGGTACAAAACCTTGCCCCGCACGGTTACGTGTCAGCGGTGCCAGGACCACTCGGTTGGACAGTGTGAGGTTACCCAGCGTGTAGGGCGTGAACAGGTTCTGGTCGGTCATGGTGTCTTGTTTCCGTATGTTTGGATAAACGTTGCGCACAGCCTGCCGACGTGAGCGGGCTTTTCATTAGGATGATGACCGAAATCTAAACTGTCAACGAATTTGATTATGCTCGACATCTATGTATGATGTGAGCATGATTTTGAGCAGCACGAGGGAGTGAAAAATGCGCGTAACCAAGGCCCAGGCCCAGGCCAATCGGGAGCACATCGTCGAGACGGCCTCTGTCCTGTTTCGTGAGCGAGGCTTTGACGGCGTGGGTGTGGCGGATCTGATGGCGGCCGCCGGGTTCACCCATGGCGGTTTCTACAAACATTTCGGCTCCAAGGCCGACCTGATGGCCGAAGCGGCCGCGAACGGCCTGGCGCAATCGCTGACCAACAATGTGGGTATCGGCGTGCCTGAGTTCGTCAATGTCTACGTGTCCAGGGAGCACCGTGACGCCCCTGGCGGCGGTTGCACCATGGCGGCGCTGTGCGGGGATGCCGCCCGTCAACCGCCCGAGCTGAAGGCGACCTTTGCCAACGGCATCGAAAACACGCTGGCGGCGCTCGAAAGCCAGTACGACACCGGGCAAGAGGCGCCGCAGCAAGAGGTGAGGGCGAAGATGCTCGACATGTTGGCCCATGCCGTCGGCGCGATCATGTTGTCGCGGTCCTGCCCGGACGATTCCGCCCTGGCGGATGAAATCCTCGAGGTGTGCCGCGCCCGGATCATCGCGTCGTTGCCGCCAGCACCCGCGCAGCAGCCTGCCGTGGACACCGAATCATAAGCACCCGAGATCAATGTGGGAGCCGAGCTTGCTCGCGATGACGGCGGCACATACAACTTCAATGCAGCCTGACCCACCGCTATCGCGAGCAAGCTCAGCTCCCACAGGATTGGAGTGATCATGATGCTGTTCACTTAAGCAAAAAAAGGTGCATCTCTGGCCACAGGTTGCCGGCGGTCTTATAGCGATGCCCTGACCACTAGCGGGCAATCCACCGGTTGAGGGCCCGATACCTCAAGGGTCTCGATCAGGTGCCGGGCCGCCTGGCGACCGATCTCGTAGTAAGGCAGTTGCACCGTGGTCAATGGCGGCATGAACAGTTCGGCGATGCCGATCATGTTGTCATAGCCGAGCACCGCGACATCGCCGGGAATTTTCAAACCGCGGCCCAACAGCCATTGATAGGCACAAAAGGCGATGCGGTCGTTGCCGCAGACCAGGATGTCGAATCGCGGACGGCCGTCGACGATATGCCGGTCGAGAATGGCGGCGGTTTCACCGTAGGCATCGTGATCGGAAAGGTCGTATTGCAGGAGCGCATCCGGCGCCAGCCCGAAGGCCTGGCAGGCGCGTTGCAGGCCTTGCTGACGCAGGCGCCAGGCCACACTTTTCCTGGGCAGATTGATGCACAGCGGGCGCCGATAGCCTTGGCTCAACGCATGATGCACGGCGCGATACTGCCCGGCTTCATCATCCGGCACATAGCTGACCAACTGGTGGTCATCGGCCAGGCAATTGGCGAGCACCAGCGGTTTGCGCTTGAGTCGCTCGGGAATGCTCACCTGGCGCAAGCCCATGGCGCTGAAGATCAAGCCATCGGGACGGTGCGACAGCATCAGATCGATGTTCTGGTCGGTGGGCGGGTTGCTCAGCAGGTTGAGGATGAACACATTCCAGCCCGCCTGCTGCGCGGTCTGCTCGATGGACAGCAGCAACTCAACGGCGAACGGCGTGGTCGCGGTGTCCAGTGCGAACACCCCGATGGTACGTGCTTGCAGGTTGTCGCCGCGCATCCGGCGCGCCGACAGGCTCGGTACGAATTGCAGTTCATCGATGGCGCGACGGACCCGCTCGAGGGTTTCGGGGCTCAGTTTTTCCGGCGTGTTGAGCGCTCGCGAAACCGTCATCAGGGATACGCCGGCCAGCTGTGCAACGTCTTTCACGGAAGTCATGCGAAGTGCGGCCAGTCAGGTTGACGCCGAATCATGCCACAGCGCCCGCGCTTCTCGCGACTCGGATGACGTGACTCATAGCCAACCCGAGCCCAGCGGCCAGGCGTTGGCAATGGCGACGCGCCCGCCAGTGCCGTTGGCCAACAATTTCACCCCGAGGCTGTCGGGCCGGGGATAGAGGCGACTGCTGAGGCTGAAACGGCCATTGTCCTCGAACACCTCGATGGACGAGCGATCGAGAAACACCCGTAGGTGCAGTTGCGTTTGCGCCTGATCGATCGACACGCTGCGCTGACCGCTCACTTGCGCCCCCGAGCGGCTGCGATCGAGCACCAAGCGTTGCAGTGTCGCGTCGTAGTAAAGCAGCGTCTGTTCCCGCTCATCGGCACTGCAGCGCAAGGCGATGCCCAGTTGGCCTTCGCTGCAACCGAGCAGATCCAGGTGCACATGGATTTCCAACCGGTCGCCTGTCACCTGCGGCACCCAGCGGCTGCCGGACTCAGCCCATGGCGCAACGCTCGGCAACGGCGCCTGGCGCAGCGCCGTCAGCTCTCGGGCCGGAAACACGCCAAGGCGATCGCCCTGCAATTCCAGCTCGCGGGGCAAACCGAGCATGCCGCACCAGTGATGGGCCTGGCTCGGCATCGGGCTTTCCCACATGTCCAGCCAGGCCCACACCAGGCGCCGACCATCGGCGGCCACCAGCGTTTGCGCGGCGTAGAAGTCGTGACCGTTATCCAGCTCGATGAACGGCCCGCCGCTGAAGTGCCAGTCGCTGTCGAGCTGTCCAATGCGATAACCGGTCTGGTACTTGTTGAGCCGTTCATAGCCTTCGGGCTTCATGCCTTGCGGGGAATACAGCAGCACATCGCGTCCGTCCAGGCGAAACAGATCCGGGCATTCCCACATGTAGCCATCGCCCTCATTGCCGCTGGACACGTAGCCGAGAAATTCCCAGGTGTGCAGATCGGTGGAGCGGTACAGCGGCAGCAGCGGCGTATCGCCCAGGCGTGCGCCAGCAATCAGGTACCAATAGCCGTCTTCCTGCCAGACCTTGGGGTCGCGAAAGTGCATGATTGCCGCTTGCGGTGCGTGCTCGATGACGGCGCCATGCTTGACGAACCTGACGCCGTCGACACTGGTGGCCAGGCATTGGACCTGGCGAATGAAGCGTTCGTCACCGACGTCTCCCAACCAGGTGTGCCCGGTATAGATCAGCGCCAAGGTGTCGCCACACACCACCGCGCTACCGGAAAAACAGCCGTCGCGGTCGAAGTCGTCGCCGGGTGCCAGGGCAATGGGCAGGTGCTGCCAATGGACCAGGTCGGCACTCTTGGCATGACCCCAGTACATCGGGCCCCATTTGGCGTCGAAGGGGTGGTGTTGGTAGAACACGTGGTACTCGCCACGAAAGAACACCACCCCGTTAGGGTCGTTCATCCAACCCGTTGGCGGGGCCAGGTGATAGTCGGGTCGATAGTCATGGATCAGGTGAGGCAGGTTATCGATCAGGGCCTGCTGGGCCCTTTCGAGAGAGGCTGGCATTGGGTTGTTCATGTTCTTCAAGGACAAGGTCATAGGGCGCCCGCAGATGCCGGGCGTGGAGCCACGCCAGCAGGCAGGCTGTCGATGGTGTGGCGCTTCAAGGCCGTGCCGTGGGCGTCGAATACATGCAGGTTGTCGATATCCAGTTGCAGCTCGACCCGGTCACCCACCCGCCATCCGGCGTTGACCTCGCAACGACAGACCATGGGTTCGTCCTGGCCGGTGTCGAGGTGCACATAGGTTTCACTGCCCAGGTATTCGACCGCGCTCACCACGAGGCCGGTCGTTCCCTGTGCCGCCTTGAGGAAGAGATGTTCCGGGCGAATCCCCAGGCTCAGTTGCGTATTCGCCGTCAGGCCCGAGCTGTCGACGGGCAGGGACGTCATGCCCAGCACCAGGCTTTCCACCTGGCTGGTTTCGCCCGGCGTATGCAGGAACGCGGCAATGAAATTCATCCGGGGTGAACCGAGGAATCCGGCGACAAAACGGCTGGCCGGACGCTCATAGAGTTCCCGTGGCGAGCCGACCTGCTCGATGCGCCCGCCATTGAGCACGACAATCTTGTCGGCCAAGGTCATCGCTTCGACCTGGTCGTGGGTCACGTAGATCATCGTCGAACCCAGTCGCCCATGCAGGCGGGCGATTTCGTTGCGCATCTGCACACGCAGGGAGGCGTCGAGGTTGGAGAGTGGCTCGTCGAACAACAGGATGTCCGGCTCCCGCGCCATGGCCCGGCCCATGGCCACGCGCTGGCGCTGGCCGCCCGACAGTTCCCTTGGCTTGCGTTGCAGCAGCTTGTCCAACTGCAGGATTTGCGCGGTTTTCAGCACCCGCTCGCGCAGGCTGGTCTTTTCGGTCTTGGCCAACTTGAGGCCAAAGCTGATGTTGTCGTAGACGCTCATGTGCGGGTACAGCGCATAGGACTGGAACACCATGCCGACGCCACGCTCGCGTGGCTCCAGGTCGTTGACCCGGCGACCGTCGATCAGCAGGTCGCCGCCACAGATCGAATCCAGCCCGGCGATCAGGCGCAGCAGGGTCGACTTTCCGCAGCCCGAAGGGCCGACGAAGACCACGAACTCACCGGCCGAGATTTCCAGGCTGACGTCACGAAGAATGCGCGCGCCACCCAATTGTTTGTTCACGTTGTCCAGCTTCAACTTGATCACGATGCTGTTCCTTTCTTATTTGTGTTGGGCCTCAACCCTTTAACGCACCGGCAGTGAGGCCGGAAACGATGCGGCGCTGGAAGATCAGCACCAGAATCACCAAGGGCACCGTGACCAGCACCGACGCCGCCATCAACAGGCCCCAGGGCAACTCATGGGGGCTGCCGCCGGAAATCAGTGCGATGGCCACCGGGACGGTGCGTTGCGAGTCGGTCAGGGTGAAGGTCAGGGCAAACAGGAACTCGTTCCACGCGGCGATGAAGGCCAACAGACCAGTGGTGACCAGTGCCGGCCAGAGCAGCGGCAACAGCACGCGGGTCAGGGTGATCCAGGGTGAGGCACCGTCCATGATCGCGGCCTCTTCCAGCTCATGGGGCAGTTGCCCCATGAAGGTGGTCAGCACCCAGACGGTGAAGGGCAGGGTGAAAATCGTGTAGCTCAGGATCAACGCCCAAGAGGTGTTGTACAGGCCCAGGAAACGGATCACCTCGAACAGTCCCGACAGCACCGCGACTTGAGGAAACATCGAAACGCCCAAGACCATCATCAACACCGGACCGCGCCCGCGAAACTTCACCCGGCCCAAGGCATAAGCGGCGGTCAGGCTGAGGAACAGCGCCAGGGTGACCACGCACAGCGCCACCACCAGCGAGTTGCCGATAGCCCGCAGGAACGAGGCCTGGTTGAGCACGGCGGCATAGTTGGAAAAGTCGGGATTGTCGATCCAGTAACTCACCTGGAACAAGGCACTGGAGGGTTTTAGCGACGTCACGATGGCGTAGTAGAACGGGAAGACCGCATACACCAGCAAGATTCCGATCAGGCACCAGAATCCGAGGCGCAACAGGGCTTTTTTCAGCAGGCGCGGGCTCATGAGCGCACCTCCAGCTGACGGCGTCCGAGGTACAGATAAGCCATGGCGATCACCGCGACGACCAGGAACAGCAAGGTCGAGGCGGCGCTGCCGTAACCGACGTCCTGGAATTCCACCAGGTGCTGGCGGGCATACACCGACATGCTCATGGTGCTCGACGAGTTCGAGGTCAACACATAGATAACGTCGAAGACCCGCAGGGAATCGAGGATGCGGAAGATCGCTGCCACCAACAACGCCGGCATCAGCAGCGGCAGGGTGACCCGCCAGAACACCCTAACCGGGTGAATGCCATCGACCCGGGCGGCTTCGTAGCAATCGCTGGGCAGCATTTGCAAGGCCGCCAACATCAGCAGGGTAACGAACGGCACGGTCTTCCAGACGTCGACGATGATCACCGCCCACATCGACAGGTCCGCGTCGGCGGTCCAGGCCAGGGGCGCGTCGATCAGGCCGAGGCCGAGCATCAGGTGATTGATGATGCCGAACTGGTCGTTGAGCATCCATGACCAGATTTTTGCCGAGACGATGGTCGGGATCGCCCAAGGGATCAGGATCAACGCCCGCACCAGGGCGCGTCCGTTGAACTGGACGTTGAGCAGCAGCGCCACCAGCAACCCCAGGACCATTTCCAATCCCACCGAGACCACGGTGAAATGCAAGGTGTTGCGCACCGCATTCCACCACTGTGGATCGACGAGCAGGCCTGACCAGGCGGAACCGCTATAAAACAGGTAGTTGCTCAAGCCGACAAAGGTCGCGTCGCCGGTGTCGGCCAGGCTGGCGTCGGTCAGGCTGAACCAGAATGTGCGCAACAGCGGCCAGGCCGCCACCAGGGCCAGGCACAGCAGCATCGGGGTCAGGAACAGCCAGGCAGCGCGAACGCGACGGCGTTGTACCGGCGTTTCCGGGGTGAGCGGGTACTCGTCGTCAGGGGCGAGTGTGGTGGAGGCAGACATGGTGATTTCCTTCCTTGTGGCTTACCAGTTCCGGCGTTTGATTCGTGTGAGTTCGCTTTCCAGCTCGGCCAGGGCCTGATCCACCGGCCGCTCGCCCGCCAGTACGCCATGCACTTGATCGAAGAACGCATTGGAGACCCGTGGATAGCGGTCGGCGGTGATCGAGGCGGGGCGCATGACCCCATCGTTGAGAATGCTGTGCAGTTGGCTGTAGTAAGGCATGGCCGCGAGCAACTCGGGATCTTGGTAGAGCGACTCGATCACTGGGTTATAGGCGCCTACCAGGGCGCGGTGTTTCTGCTGTTGGGCGCTGCTCAGGTAGCTCACCAGTTCGGCGGCGAGTTTGGGGTTGGCGCTGTAGCGCGACACCGCCAGGCCCCAGCCGCCGAGTGTGGATGCGTGGGTGCCCGTCGCGCCGCCGCGGGGCAGGGGCGCGACGCCGACCTTGTCCTTCACGGCGCTGTCCTGGCTTTGCACCAGGGCCCAGACATACGGCCAGTTACGCATGAACAGCGCATTGCCCGACTGGAACACACCGCGTCCTTCTTCCTCGGTGTAATTGAGCACGCCACGGGGGGCGATGTCGCCGACCCAGCTTTTGGCCAAGGTCAACGCCGCCCTTGAGGCCTGGCTGTTGACCACGATATCGCCTTGGGCGTTGACCAGTCCGCCTTGCGGTTGGCTGCTGATCCATTCCAGCGCATTACAGGTCAGGCCTTCATAGGCGCGCCCCTGGAACACATAACCCCAGGCGTTGGCATTGCCGGCATCGCGCTCGGCTTGCTGGACAGCCCTGGCGGTGGTGGTCATTTCTTCCCAGGTCTGGGGCACGGGCTTGTTGTATTTCTCGAGCAAGTCCTTGCGGTAATACAGCAGCCCCGAGTCGGTGAACCACGGCATGGTGACCAGGCGCCCGTTCACCGTGGCGTTGTCCACTTGGGCCTGGAAATAACCTTGGGTCGCATTGGCAGGCAGCACTTCGCGCAGGTCCATCAAGTGTTTGGCCAGCATGCCCGGCCACACCATGTCGATCTGGATGATGTCGATATCGCTGGATTGCGCGCTGAGGATCTGTTGGTAGAACGACAGCCGCTCGGTCGCCGAGTTAGGCGTGGACACTACCTCGACGCTGTTGCCGGTCTGCTTCGACCAGGCCTCGACAGCCTCCTTGCACAGTTGCAATTCCGCGCCCACGGCGCCGCAGGAAATCGTCAGGTTGGCGGCCATCGACAGGGTTGGAAACCCGACGCAAAGACCGAGCAACGCCGCTGGAAGGAACGATTTGAGCTGTTTCATAAAGCCCTCTTTATTTTTGTTTTTAGAAAAGTTAACGTTAACATCGCCAAATGTAGCAGTGTATTTGCGCTGAGGCATCCTTTTTTTCCTTCGGTTAGACAATTCATGACCTGGGCGAATAAGGCCGTTCGCGGCAACAGAACAATAAAAACAAAACAGGGAAAATCCACATGCAGAAAGCATCAAGCTGGCTACTCGCAAGCGTGCTCGGCGTCTCGGCGACCACTTCTCAGGCCGCGACGCTGGAAGAGCGGATGGCCGCGTTCGAGGCCCGTGCCAGCGCAGCGGAAAAACGTGCCGCCGCCGCCGAACAGCAAACCCAGGCACTCGCCAGGGAATTGCAGCAGATCAAACTCGCCACGCCACCGGTTGTCGCCGCCGTTGCGACGCCAACGGTCGATGCCCGCCTGGCAAAACTCGAGGCCAGTCAGCAAGGCACGGAAAAGCCGGGCAGTGGCGCACACCTTACCGACGGCTTCAGCTTCAAGGGCTACGCCCGTTCCGGCTTGCTGATCAACGATGGGTTGGGCGGTGGTCGTGGCGGTCCTTACACCACCCCGGCCGGTTCTGTCGGCGGCGCCGTCGGGCGGCTCGGTAACGAGGACGACACCTACATGCGCATCGACTTGTCGAAAGAGCTGTATGCGCAGAACGGCACCCGCTCCAAATTCACGGTGTCCATCGCCGATGGCGTGGAGAGTTCCAACGACTGGACCGCCGAGGAAAGCAACCTGAACGTGCGCCAGGTGTTCACCGAACTCGATCACCTGGCGGCATTCAAGGGCAATTCGATGTTCGAAAACGCCACCCTATGGGCCGGCAAGCGCTTCGACAGGGACAACTTCGACATTCACTGGCTGGACTCGGACGTGGTCTATCTGGCCGGCACTGGCGGCGGCATCTATGACATACAGATGACCAAGGACTGGCGCTCGAACTACTCGTTGATCGGTCGTAACTACGGGGATTTCAGCGAGGGCAGCGTCAATGCCGATGTGGAAAGCTACATCCTGACCTCCAATCAGTTTTTCGACGGCGGGCAGTGGCAGTGGATGTTCAACGCCATCGGCTCGAAGAAAAACGACGTCGGCACCCGCGTCAACGAAGCAGGGCTGACGCCGGCCGATTCCGGCTTGCACAGCATGGTTGCCAATCACCAGAAAAACTTCTTCGGTCGCGAAGGCTTCTTCAAGACGGCGCTGCTCTATGGCCAAGGGTTGGGGGCGGAGGTCAAGAATGTCGGCGCCGACGGCGAACTGATCGACGACGCTCGTGCGCTGCGTCTGGCGCTGTACGGCGAGACGCCGCTGGCGCCCAACTGGCGCATCGGCCCAAGCCTTCTGGCCGAGCAAAGCAAGGACCGCTACGTCAAGGGCGACGACTACCGCTGGATGACCCTGAACGTGCGGTTGGCCAACGAAATCAACAGCAATTTCGAGATGGCCTACGAGATGAGTTGGCAAACCATGCAGCTCGACCCCAAGGGCTACCTGCAACGTAATGCGGTCGACGGCAACTTCTGGAAATTCACGGTCGCTCCGACTTTCAAGCCCGACCTGGGCGATCTGCTCACCCGCCCTGAGCTGCGCCTGTTCGCCAGCGTCATGAACTGGTCGTCGGACCTGGACAGGTACAGCACCACGGACGCCTTCGGCAAGACCGACTTCAACGCCGGCGGCACCTGGCAGTACGGCATCCAGATGGAAACCTGGTTCTGAGGCCCGCCCAGTGAAACCTGCAAGCTGAATGCAAGGCTCATGAGCACCCCACATCCCTGTGGGAGCGAGCCTGCTCGCGAAAGCGGAGGGTCAGCTTGCAGTGATGTTGGATGTGCCGACGCCTTCGCGAGCAAGCCCGCTCCCACAGGTTTTGCGGTACATATGATTTTTTGCCTGCTGAAGATCCATTGTGGGAGCGAGCCTGCTCGCGAAAGCGGAGTGTCAGCTTGCAGTGATGTTGGATGTGCTGACGCCTTCGCGAGCAGGCTCGCTCCCACAGGTTTTGCGGTACATATGAACTTTGAGCCTGGTGAAGATCCATTGTGGGAGCGGGCTTGCTCGCGAAAGCGGTGGATCAGATTGCAATGATGTTGGATGTGCCGACGCCTTCGCGAGCAAGCCCGCTCCCACAGGTATGCGGTTCACTTAAGAACGGCGACGGACCTGTGGCGAGGGAGCTTGCTCCCGCTGGGTCGCGAAGCGGCCCCAAAACCTGCCGCATGAGGGGCGTCAGACACACCGCACCTGCCGGTTCACGACTGCTTCGCAGCCGAGCGGGAGCAAGCTCCCTCGCCACGGGTTTGTCGACGGCCATCAGTGCCCATGCCAACCCAACTGACTTGAAATCTGTTGGGTGGCCTGCATCAGTTGCTTGACGTAGTCCTGCTTCAACTCTTCCCGGAAGCGAAAGCACGGGAATGAAACGCTCATCCCGCCGATCACGTGGCCGAAGCGGTCGCGGATTGGCGCGGCCAGGCAACGCATGTTGTCTTCGAACTCTTCATGGTCCTCGGCATAGCCTTGCTGGCGAACGGTCTCCAATTCCAGCAGATACGCCTCGACGCTGGTCAGGGTGTTGGCGGTGCGGCGCTCGAAGCTTTCCAGCGCCAGGTGGGCGAGCAGTTCGTCTTCTTCGAGCCAGGCCATCAGCACCTTGCCGATGCCGGTGCAGTACAACGGCGCCCGCCGGCCGATCCGCGAGTACATGCGCAGGTTGTACTTGGAGTCGATCTTGTGCACGTAGACGATGCTGCCTTCGTCGAGAATCCCCAGGTGCACGGTCTCGCCCGTCAGCTCGTTGATCCTGCGCATCCCGGGCTCCGCTTCCCGGACGATGTCCAGGTGGGGCAGGGCCTGGGCGCCCAATTCGAACAGCCGGACGCTGAGGCGATAACGGTCCTCGGCGTCCTGAACCACATACCCACGGGCCTTGAGCGACTGGAGGAAGCGATAGACCGTGGCCTTGGACATGTCCAGCTTGTTGGCGATTTCCGACACGCCGCTTTCTTCCGGATGCTCGGCCAGTGCCTCAAGCACGGCCATGGTCCGGCCCACCGCCGACACCAGATCGTTGTTTGGAATGACGCTGTTGTCCATGAAGGCTCCAACGTGAAAGTAAAACCCAAGGATATACGCTAGCAGAACAAAACGCTGTTTCATTTTTCCTTGACGAGGGCGGAAATCTGACTAGACTCGGGCCTTGAGACAAAAATGAAACGCCGTTTTAAAAATAAAGAAAAGGCGCGTAATGATGGATTTGACGCATAACCATGGCTCCGAGACCCGCTTCACTCGCCCGCTGAAGGTGGTGCTGGTGGGCGAGTGCATGATCGAGATGCGCGGTGAGCCGGGCGCCGCGATCACGCAGACGTTCGGTGGCGATACGCTCAACACCGCGGTCTACCTGGCCCGATTGAATCCCCGTGGCGCTGTGGCCGTGGACTACATGACGGCCGTGGGCAACGATGCGTTCAGCGTCGCCATGGGCCGCTCCTGGCTGGCCGAAGGGATCGGTGACGCCCATGTCCGCGTGATCGAGGACGCGCTGCCCGGGCTGTATTTCATCCAGACCGATCCACACGGCGAGCGGCGTTTCCACTACTGGCGCGGGGAAGCAGCGGCGCGACGCATGTTCGAAGGTCCCGAGGCCGACACCATGCTCGAGGCACTGGCCGACTACGACTACGCCTACCTGAGCGGCATCAGCCTGGCGATCCTCACGCCAGCAGGGCGCCAACGCTTGATCGACGCCGTGCACCTGGCCCGTCGGGCCGGCACGCGCATCGTCTTCGACAACAACTACCGTCCCCATCTTTGGCCCGATCCTGAAACCGCCCGGCAGGCCTACCGCGACCTGTTGCACCTGACCGACCTGGCCCTGGTCACCTGGGAAGATGACGTGGCCCTGTTCGGCTATCGCGACCCGGAGGCCTTGTTCAGTGCCTATGCAGAGCTGGGCGTGCGCGAAGTCGCCCTCAAGCGTGGCGCCGCCAGTTGCTTGATCCAGTGCCCGACGGGGCGTTTCGACGTGCCCGCGCAAACCGTTTCCCATGTCGTCGACACCACCGCGGCCGGTGATTCGTTCAGCGCCGCCTACCTGGCGTGCCGCCTGCGCGGCGGCGATCCGGAGCAGGCCGCTCGCTGGGGCCATCGCCTGGCGGCCCAGGTCGTCCAATACCGGGGTGCGCTGATTCCCCACGCGGCGATGCCGAACATGGGCGCGTCCTCACTTCCTTCTGTTGCACAGGTCTGACTTTATGAAAATCGTTGAAGCGCGCGTCATCGTCACCTGTCCGGGCCGCAACCTGGTCACTTTGAAGATCGTCACCGATGAGGGCATTTACGGTATCGGCGATGCCACCTTGAATGGCCGCGAACTGGCGGTGGTCGCTTACCTGGAAGAGCACGTCCTGCCCGCGTTGATCGGCCGCGATGCCCACCGCATCGAGGACATCTGGCAGTACCTGTATCGCGGCGCTTACTGGCGTCGGGGGCCGGTGACCATGACCGCTATCGCCGCCGTCGACGTGGCGCTGTGGGACATCAAGGCCAAGGCCGCGAATATGCCCTTGTACCAACTGCTCGGCGGCAAGAGTCGCGAGCGGGTGATGGTCTATGGGCACGCCACTGGCAAGGACATCGAAGGGTGCCTGGACGAAGTCGCCCGTCACGTCGAGCTGGGCTATAAAGCCGTGCGTGTGCAATGCGGCGTGCCCGGCATTGCCACCACCTATGGCGTCGCCAAGCGCAGCGGCGAGCGTTATGAGCCCGCCGACAGCGACCTGCCTGCCGAGCACGTGTGGGACACCGCCAAATACCTCAACTACGTGCCCAAGCTGTTCGCCGCCGTGCGCGAACGCTTTGGCGACGACCTGCATATCCTCCACGACGTGCACCATCGCCTGACGCCTATCGAGGCCGGGCGCCTGGGCAAGGCCGTGGAGCCGTACAACCTGTTCTGGCTGGAAGACTGCACGCCAGCGGAGAACCAGCAGAGCTTCCGGCTGATTCGCCAGCACACCACCACGCCGCTGGCGGTGGGCGAGGTGTTCAATTCCATCCATGACTGCCGCGAGTTGATCCAGGAGCAGTTGATCGACTACATCCGCACGACTCTGGTGCATGCCGGCGGCATTACCCATGTGCGGCGTATTGCCGACTTCGCCGCGCTGTTCCAGGTGCGCACGGGCTTTCACGGCGCCACCGACCTGTCGCCGGTGTGCATGGGCGCGGCCCTGCATTTCGATACCTGGGTGCCGAACTTCGGCATCCAGGAACACATGCCTCATGAAGAACGCATCGATGAAGTGTTCCCCCATGCCTATCGCTTTGAGGACGGCCACTTCACTCCGGGCGAAACACCGGGGCATGGCGTCGACATCGATGAAGACCTTGCCCGCCAATACCCCTACAAACGCGCCAGCCTGCCGGTCAACCGTCTCGAAGACGGCACGCTCTGGCATTGGTAAAGCAGTTCCAACCCTTTGAGGAAACGGGGCGAAAACGTCCCGCCAGGAGTGACCCGATGAAAGCGTTCCAGGTAAGAGCACCCTTCGAGTTCGGGCTGGCCCAGGTCGACCGACCCGAGGTCGCCCAAGGCGAGGTCCAGGTCGATGTGGCGTATGCCGGCATCTGTGGCTCGGACATGCACATCATTCATGGGCAGAACGCATTCGTGCGTTTCCCCCGGGTCACCGGTCATGAGTTCTCCGGGGTGATCCGGCAAGTCGGTGAAGGCGTCGAACACCTGCAGGTGGGCGACCGGGTGTGCATCGATCCGGTGATCAGTTGCGGCACTTGTTATCCCTGCCGCATTGGCCGGCCCAACGTCTGCACGCGGCTGCAAGTGATCGGCGTGCACCGCGACGGTGGCTTCAGCGAACAGGTCTGCGTACCAGCCGAGAACGCCCATCGCCTGCCCGATTCGATGTCCCTCAGCCACGGCGCCTTGGTCGAACCTTATTCCATTGCCTTGAACGTGCTCGATCGCATGCAGCCGCAACCGGGCGACAGCGTGTTGATCTACGGTGCCGGAGTAATCGGCCTGACCCTGGTGCAGATGGCCAAGGCGTTGGGATTGACCGACATCACCGTCACCGATGTCATCGACAGCCGCCTGGAGACGGCGCGAGCACTCGGCGCCAGTCGGACCCTCAACGGCCAGCAAGTCGATGTCGAAGCGCTGATGCGTGAGCACACTCAAGGCGAAGGCGTGCCGTTGATCGTCGATGCCGCCTGCATACCGGCACTGATGCCGCAGATGGTGCGCCTGGCCTCGCCGGCCGGGCGTATCGGATTGCTGGGCTTCAATGCCACGCCCAGTGATCTGGTGCAGTTGGAAATGATCAAGAAGGAACTGACCCTGGTGGGCTCACGGCTCAACAATCGCAAATTCCCGCGGGTGATCGAACTGATCGCCAGTGGCAAGTTGCAGGTCCAGGACCTGATCAGCCATCGCGTCACCTTCGACGAAATGCCCGGCGCCATCGACCTGATCGAACAGCACCCCGAGCAAACCCGAAAAGTGCTGGTGGAGCTGACGAACGCCCATCACTGAGCCGTCGCTACCACCGGTTTCACCGTGCCTGTCATGGGCACCCTCACCGAATAAACACAACAAGCGGGAGGTTCCACCATGTTTGGTCAAGGACGTAGCTTAATCATCATCATGCTGTTCCTGGCCGGGGTCATCAATTACCTCGACCGGTCGGCATTGTCTGTGGCGGCGCCTTTCATCCAGAAGGACTACGGTCTGAGCACGGGTGAGATGGGCATGATCTTCAGCAGCTTCTTCGTCGGCTATGCCGCCTTCAACTTCATCGGTGGCTGGGCCGCCGACCGTTACGGCGCCAAGACCACGTTGCTGTTGGCCATGGTCTTGTGGTCGCTGTTCAGTGGTCTCACCGTGCTGACGGTGGGCTTCGCTTCACTGGTGCTTATCCGGATTTTGTTCGGCATGGGCGAAGGACCGTTGAGCGTCACCACCAGCAAGATGGTGAACAACTGGTACACCCCCAAGCGCAGGGCGCGAGCCATCGGCGCATCGATGTCCGGTACGCCGCTGGGTGGCGCGATTTCCGGCCCGGTGGTGGGTTTCATCGCCGTCACCTACGGCTGGAAGGTGTCGTTCATTATCATCATGCTCGTCGGCCTGATCTGGGCGGCCGTGTGGTACAAGTTCGTCAAGGAGCGGCCAGAAGGCGAGGGCGCCGACGCTATTCTCCAGGCCGAGGGCCAAAGCGAGCTGGCGGCACAACCGGTGTTCCCGCTGCGGTTCTACCTCAAGCAGCCCACGGTGCTGTTCACCTCCCTGGCGTTCTTTTCCTATAACTACACCTTGTTCTTTTTCCTGACCTGGTTCCCCAGCTACCTGACCATGGCCCACGGCCTGAACGTCAAGGACATGAGCATCGCCACGGTCATTCCCTGGGTGCTGGGTTTCCTCGGCCTGGCCCTGGGCGGCTTCATCTCCGACTTCGTGTTCAAGAAAACCGGAAAAATGATGTTCTCCCGCAAAGTGGTGCTGGTGACCTGCCTGCTGGCTTGCGCCGTTTGCATCGCCTGTGCCGGGATGGTCAGTACCTTGTATCCGGCGGTGATTCTGGTCGCCTTGGCAGTGTTCTTCCTGTACCTCACCGGTGCCATCTACTGGGCGATCATCCAGGACACCGTCCCCGCTGCGCGAGTGGGTGGCGTCAGTGGTTTCATGCACTTCCTGGCGAACACCTCCGGCATTGTCGGCCCGACCCTGACGGGCTTCCTGGTGCAGTTCACCGGTTCGTTCACCAGTGCCTTCCTGCTGGCGGGGCTGTTGACCGTGATCGGTGCCGTGTGTGTGGCGCGCTACGTTAAACCCCTGTCGGTGGCGGATACCGGCCACGCGGCGGCGCAAAGCCCGCAACCCGCTTCGGCCTTGGGCCGTTCCTGAACAGAAGGAGTGAGTCGATGCCTGTTGTGAACCGTGTACCTAGCACCGGCACTGCCACGCAGATCGGTATCGTGCACTTGGGCCTGGGGGCGTTTCACCGCGCGCACCAGGCGGTCTACCTGCAACGCCATCTCAATCGCCATGGCGAAAGCGATTGGGGCGTGTGCAGCGCCAACCTGCGCTCCAATCGCAGTTTGGTCGAGCAGTTGCGCACACAGGACGGCCGCTATCATGTGGCCGAGTACCGCGACCGCGAGCAGGTGACGCTGCGCGAGATCGGGGTGTTGCGCCAGGCCTTGTTCGTGGGCGAGGGCGGCGAGGAACTGGAGCAGTTGCTGCAACGCATGGCCGCGCCGCAAACCCGGATTGTCACGCTGACCGTCACCGAAAAAGGCTACTGCCTGAGCCCGTCATCCGGGCAATTGCGCCGCGAAGACCCGACGATTGCCCATGACATCGCCCACCCACACACGCCACGCTCGGCCCCCGGCATTGTCCTGGAAGCCCTGCGTCGCCGTCGCGCCGCAGGCGTCCCGGCCTTCACGGTGTTGTGCTGTGACAACATGCCCGACAACGGCCAGCGCACCCGCCAGGCGGTGAGCGCATTGGCGGCGTTGCAGGATGAGGCGCTGGCGCGGTGGATCGAGCAACAAGTGGCCTTTCCCAGTTGCATGGTCGACCGCATCGTGCCGGCCATGGACGACGCATCCTTCCGCCGGCTGGAACAGCAACTCGACTGTCACGACCGTGCGGCAGTCGTTTGCGAGCGCTTCAGCCAGTGGGTGATCGAGGACCACTTTCCCCTCGGCCGCCCGGACTGGGAAGTGGAAGGCGTGCAGATGGTGGACGACGTGGGCCCTTTTGAGACGATGAAGCTGCGCATGCTCAATGGCAGCCATTCGTTGCTGGCCTACGTGGGGTTGCTGGCCGGTCATGAGTCGGTCTTCGAGGCCGTCAACGACGGGAGGCTGGCGCGCCTGATCGAGCGCTACATGGCCGAGGAAGCCACGCCGACCCTGGACATGCCGGCCGGGATCGATCTTTCGGCATATGCCAACGACCTTCTGGCGCGCTTTGCCAACGACAGCCTGCAACATCGCTTGCGCCAGATCGCCATGGACGGCTCGCAGAAACTGCCGCAACGCTGGCTACTCGGCGCACAGCAGTTGCTCGACCAAGGGCGCGGCATCGACTGCACCGCCTTGGGCATCGCGGCCTGGATCCACTACTGCACGCAGCCGTTGCCCGGTCGTCCGGCCCACGTGGTCGACGACCCGCTGAGCGCGACCTTTGCCGACCTTGCGGGACGCTTCGAGGGCGCCTCGCGGGTGAATGCCGTCCTCGATCTGCAGGAAGTCTTCCCGCCGCCGCTCTCGGCTCGCCCAGCATTTCGCGACGCCGTGCACCGCGCCTACGACGCCTTGACGCGCGATGGCGTGGATAGCCTGTTGCACACCCTTGCCGCATCCAACTGATAAAAAGGAGAGAAACATGGAACAGACATGGCGTTGGTTTGGCCCCAAGGACCCGATCTCCCTGGCGGACATTCGCCAGACCGGTGCGACCGGTATCGTCACCGCGCTGCACGAAATCCCCAATGGCCAAGTGTGGCCGGTGGACGCCATCGCGGCGCGCAAGCAGATGATCGAAACGGCCGGCTTGAGCTGGTCGGTGGTGGAAAGCATTCCGGTGCACGAAGACATCAAGCGCGGCTGCGGACGGCGCGACGAATACATCGCCAACTACCAGCAAAGCGTGCGCAACCTGGCGAGCTGCGGCATCGATATCGTCTGCTATAACTTCATGCCGGTGCTGGACTGGACCCGTACCGACTTGTCCTTTGAGCTGGCGGATGGCGGCTGGGCCTTGCGTTTCGATCAAACCGCGTTTGCCGCCTTCGACCTGTTCATCCTCCAACGCCCGGGGGCGCAGGCCGAATACAGCGCCGAGGACATCCAGCAGGCCCAGGACTATTTCGAACAACTGACGCCAGCCCGGCGCGAAGCCCTGGTCAACACCCTGATCGCGGGCTTGCCCGGCGCCGAGGAACACTACAGCCTGGACAACTTCCGGGACTTGCTGCGCACCTACGCCGACATCGACGAGGCCACGTTGCGCGAACACCTGGGGTATTTCCTGCGCGCGGTGATCCCGGTTGCCGAGGAGGTGGGCGTGCGCATGGCGATCCACCCGGACGACCCGCCCCGGGCATTGCTCGGCTTGCCGCGCATCCTCTCCACCGCCGAAGACGCCCAATGGCTGCTGGACGCCGCGCCCAGCCCGGCCAACGGCCTGACGTTCTGCACCGGCTCCTATGGCGTGCGTGAAGACAACGACCTGGTGGCGATGGCCAAGCACTTTGCGCCGCGCATTTACTTCACCCACCTGCGCTCGACCCGCCGGGAAAGCGACCCGCGCAGCTTCCATGAAGCTCATCACCTGGACGGCGACGTCGACATGGTCGGGGTCATCAGCGCCTTGGTGGCCGAAGAGCGCCGGCGCGAACGCGAAGGCGGCCCGCGCTTGCCGTTGCGCCCGGACCATGGGCATCAACTGCTCGACGACCAGCACCGCAAAAGCAACCCCGGCTACTCACTGATCGGCCGCCTCAAGGGCCTGGCGGAAATCCGCGGAGTAGAACTGGCCGTTCGCCGACAACTGGACCGAGTAGCACACTAACCTGTGGCGAGGGAGCTTGCTCCCGCTGGGCTGCGCAGCAGCCCTAAAACCCGGCGCCTCGGTGCATCAGGCCGATCGCATTCAGGCGGTTTGGGGTCGCTACGCAACCCAGCGGGAGCAAGCTCCCTCGCCACGGGAGGTAAACTCCTGAGAAATGCTCGGGCTACCGCAATACCCTGTGGGAGCGAGCCTGCTCGCGAAGCGGTGGTTCAGCCAACAAAGATGTTGCCTGTGCCACCGCCATCGCGAGCAAGCCCGCTCCCACAATGGCTCAGCCTTCGAGCCCGCGCCGCTCGATCACGCCGAACACATCCGCGACATCCTGCACCAGGATCCGCGCGACATTGGTGAGGGTGTTGAGGTCGCTGGCCGCTGAATCACGCAGGCTGCTGCAGGCCACCAAGGTCAGGTAATCGAGCGTGGCGTGCAGGCGCTCGCTGGCACAGGCATGGAGTTCGGGGAGAGGGGCTTGGGTGTCGATCAGCAGCACGGGGTGGGTGGTGGCGGTTTGGGTGAGAGGGGTGAAGCGGTTGGATGAGTGAGTTGTCATGAGGTTGAATTCCTTTAAGAAAAAAGAAATGCCACCTTTTCGCTGCGAATCGAATGGGTGGCAGTTGCGCGAGGGTTCGCAGACCGAGGAAAAGAATCCAAAAACTCGGCAGACCCGAAAGTCTCCCGCGCACAACCGCCATAAAACGAACGCGGGCAAGTTTGCCTGAATTTCATTTGACGGTATTAGATCTTTTTCATCGAGGGCTGCGAAACCCACAGCCACTGACAAAAGCCAGCGACGCCCCAACTATAGAAGCCGATCCCGGCACCCACAACCGACCTGTAGGACGCACGCTCCCCCTGTGGCGAGGGAGCTTGCTCCCGCTCGACTGCGCAGCAGTCGCAAAACCGGTGCCTGCGGTGTACCTGGTGAAAAGAGGCACCTGGTTCGGGGCCGCTTCGCGCCCCAGCGGGAGCAAGCTCCCTCGCCACGGGAAGTAGTTTCCTACGAGATTTTCGGACCGCCTCTTGCCGCTACCCCTGAAGTGCGCGAATTTCTGTGGGAGCAAAGCTTGCTCGCGATGCAGGCGCCTCGTTTCCCGGAAGACCGCGTTATCTTTATCGCGGGCAAGCCTTGCTCCCACAGCTCAAAGCGGTCATAGGGCTCGCTCAGTCAATGATCGGGCGGGCAAGTGATGGGCTGATGGACCTGATTCAACAACCAATCAACAAAAACCTGCATCTCAGCCACCGCACTCCCGGAAACGCCGTAGTAATAACGAGCCAGCGGCATGCGCAACCCCGGCAGTGGGCAGGCCAGGCGCCCATTGGACAAATCCCGACCCAACAGCGAAGCCGGACACAACGCCACGCCCAGGCCATCGACGGCCGCCTGCAGCACCAGGTGCATGTGATCGAATTGCAGGGTCGGCGGGTTGTTCAATGGATCGATCCCGGCGTGCTCCACCCAATCCTGCCAATCGTTGCTGCGTGTCCTGCCCGATAACAAGGTGTGCCTGGCCAGGTCCTGGAGGCTTTCCAACGGTACGTTTTGCAGCAACGACGGGGCGGCGACCAGCAGCAGGTCGTCTTCCAGTAACAGGGTGGGCTGCACCTCGGCCGACCAGCCAGCATCTCCACGCCGAATGACCACGTCGAACGATTCCCTTGAGGGATCTGGAGACCGGGTGCTGGTGACGACCTCGGGCTTGATGTCCGGATGGCGCGCCATGAAGTCCGGCAGTCGAGGGATGAGCCAGCGCACCGCAAAGGAAGGGCGTACGTTGATGGTCACTTTGCGTTGGGCCGCATTGCGCGTCAGTGCGGTGGCGGCGTTGGCGATTTGCGTCAGGGCCTCGCTGACTTGCTCGTAGAAAATTCGACCCGCCGGGGTGAGCAAGGATTGCCGGGTTCGACGTTCGAACAGCAGTACGCCCAGGCGCTCTTCGAGCAACTTGACGTGACGGCTGACGGCGCTGTGGCTGACGTGCAGCTCTTCGGCGGCGCGACTGAAGCTCTGGTGGCGAGCGGCAGCGGCGAAGGCGCGGACGGCGTTCAACGGGGGGAGGTTGGCGATCATGTGTCTAATTTAGTCACATATGCGGCGCAATTAAAGCGTTTGTCAGTCCCCACGCGCCACGCCACCCTGAAGGCCGCAGCAATTTGCCTTCAATGTGGAGTGATGCATGGCCGGTTACGGACTTTTTCTGATCCTGGCGACCCTGACGGTGCTCAGCCCGGGCCCAGGCGTGGTGCTGACGCTATCCAATGCTCTACGCCATGGCTGGCGCGGCGCGCTGCCGGGTATCTTCGGGATCGCGACGGGCGCGTTTATCGTGGCTGCTATTTGCGCCAGCAGCTTGGGGTTGATCCTGGCGGCCTCCGCGACGGCTTTCACGCTGCTCAAATACATCGGGGCGGCGTACTTGCTGTTCCTGGGCATCAAGATGTGGCGTACACAGCGCTTTATTCCCGAACTCAAAGCCACGTCGCCGCGTCCATGGCGGCGATTCGTCGAGGCACTGTCGATCCAGTTGCTCAACCCCAAGGCCGGGTTCTTCTTCCTGGCCGTGTTCCCTCAGTTCATCAAGCCGGAGGGCGATTACTATCGCCAGTTTTTCTTGTTGGTGTCGTCCTATAGCGTGCTTGTAGTTCTGGTGCATTCCAGCTATGCGCTGATGGCCAATGGCGCCAGGGGCTGGCTCTCGTCGAGCCAGGGCGCCAGGGTTGTCGGCAAACTGTCGGGCATCACCTTCGTGGGCTTTGGTGTGTTGATGGCCTCCGCCAGCAAATGACGGAGCCTATCACCGCCGCCCAGTGCGCGTACTCACATCCACCCACACCGCCAGCACCAGAATGCTGCCTTTGACGATCATCTGCCAATAACTGTCGACGTCGAGCATGGACATGCCATTGTCCAGGCTGGTGATCACCAGCGCACCGAGAAGAGCGCCGTAGACCGTGCCGGAACCGCCGCGCATGGAGGTGCCGCCGATGAAACACGCAGCGATGGCGTCGAGTTCGCCCATGTTGCCGGCCGAGGGTGAACCGGCGGCCAGGCGGGCGGTGTTGACCACGCCGGCGAGGGCGCACATCACGCCCATGATGCCGAAGATCCACAGCTTCACCGCTTGCACGTTGATGCCGGACAGGCGCGTGGCTTCCATGTTGCTGCCCACCGAGTAGACGCGGCGGCCGAACACGGTCTGGCTGGTGACGTAGCTGAACACCCCCAGCAGGATCAGCAGGAGCAGCACCGGCACCGGAATGCCGTCGTAACTGTTGAGGGTGTAGACGAAGCCGGCCAGCACCGCGCCGATCAATGCCACGCGCAACCCATCACGCACCAGGGAGTGGGCTGCCAGGCCATGGAGGGCGCGGTTGCGCCGCTGTTTCCAGGTGAGGAACAGGGTTAGGGCGAACAGCAGGATGCCCAACCCGGTCCCGACCGTGTGCGGCAAATACCCCTGGCCGACATAGACCAGCTCCGGTGACACCGGGGCAATGGTGGTGCCGCCCGTCACGCCCAGCAGGATGCCGCGAAACGCGAGCATGCCACCCAGCCCGACAATGAACGACGGGATGCGCAGGTAGGCGGTCATGTAGCCGTTGCCCAAGCCGATCACCAAGCCGCACAGAGCCACCAGGCTCAGGTTCGCCAGCAGCGGGATGTGATAGACCACATCGAGGATCGCCGCCAGCCCACCCAATAGCCCAAGCAACGAGCCCACCGACAAGTCGATCTCGCCGCTGATGATCACCAGCACCATGCCGCAGGCCAGGATCCCGGTGATGGACATCTGCCGCAGCAGGTTGGACAGGTTGCGCGGGGTCAGGAACCCACCGTCGGTCTGCCAGCTGAAGAACAGCCAGATCAGCGCCACGGCGATCACCAGCGCGAGCATTTTGTAGCGGGAAAACAGCTGTTTGACCTGATTCATCTACGCGGACTTCCGATCATTATTGTTATGGCCATCGGGGTGGCTGAGCGCGGCAGCGAGCACCTGTTCCTGGGTGAGTTCGTGGTTGATGAAGTCGCCGCGCAACTGGCCTTCGCCGATCACCAGGACGCGGTCGGAAACCCCCAGGACTTCGGCGAGCTCCGAGGACACCATGATGATCGACACGCCTTCGGCTGCCAGCGCGCCCATCAATTTGTAGATCTCGTATTTGGCGCCAACGTCTACGCCGCGGGTGGGCTCATCGAGAATCAGCACCCGGGGTTTGGTCAGGAGCATCTTGGCCAGCACGGCTTTTTGCTGGTTACCGCCGGAGAGGCTGGTGATCGGCAGGAACGGGCTCGCGGTCTTGAGGTGCATGCGCGCGATTTCCTTGTCGATGCTGCCCAGTTCGGCTTCGGCGTCGATGCGGGTCAGTTTTGCGTAGTTGTCCAGCACCGCCAGGGTGATGTTCTGGCCCACCCCCAGGTCAGGAATGATGCCTTGGCGCTTGCGGTCTTCAGGGACCATGCACAGGCCGGCGCGGATCGACTTGAGCGGCGTGCGCGTATCGATGGGTTGGCCGCCCAGCCAGACTTCGCCTTCGTAGCGACCGGGGTAGGCGCCGAACAGCGCGGAAACCAGTTCCGTGCGACCGGCGCCGACCAGCCCGGCGATGCCGAGAATCTCCCCGCGTTTGAGAACGAATGAAATGTCGTCGACCCGCTTGCGCTTGGGGTTATCGACGTCGTAGCAGGTGACGTGGCGCGCCTCGAAAATCACCTCGCCGATGTCATGGGGTTCGGTGGGGTAGAGGTTGCTCATTTCCCGTCCGACCATCTGGGTGATGATCTTGGGAATGTCCATGTCCGCCATGGCGGTGGTGGCGATGTGTTTGCCGTCGCGTATCACCGAGATGGTGTCGCACACGGCGGCCACTTCATCGAGCTTGTGGGAGATGTACACGCAGGCCACGCCCTTGGCCTTGAGGTCGCGGATGATGTCCAGCAGCACCTCGATTTCCGAGCGAGTCAGGGCTGAAGAGGGCTCGTCGAGGATCAGCAGTCGCGCCTGCTTGTTCAGCGCCTTGGCGATTTCCACCAACTGCTGGTAGCCACCGCCGTACTGGGAAACCGGCAGCGAGACGTTCATGTCCGGCACCTTGAGTTCGCCCATCAGGGCCTCGGCGCGGTGGATCATCGCCGGGTAGTTCATGCGCCCGCCGGGCAGCGTCAGCTCGTGGCCCATGAAGATGTTTTCGGCCACCGACAGGTCGGGGACCAGGGTCAGTTCCTGATGAATGATGACGATCCCTGCGGCTTCGGTCTCGCTGATAGACTGCGCCTTGAGCGGCTGGCCGTCCCAAATGATCTCGCCTTCCCAAGTGCCGTAGGGATAGACCGCCGACAGCACTTTCATCAGGGTGGATTTGCCCGCGCCGTTTTCACCGCACAGGCCAACGCATTCCCCGGACCGGACCTTGATGTCGATGCCGTTCAGGGCTTTGACACCGCCAAAGGTTTTGACGATGCCGTTCATTTGCAGCAGGTAGTCGGACATGGCAAGGGCTCATGAAAAAGGGCTTACACATCGGCGGGGAGGAAACAGCCTCACCCTAATGCCAAGGTCAGGCTAAGTCCCTGTGGGAGCGGGCTTGCTCGCGAAGGCGGCATGTCAGGCACCATCAATGTTGACTGGTGCACCGCTTTCGCGAGCAAGCCCGCTCCCACAGGTCTCCCAGGGTTGCACTCAGATCACTGCCCGGCGATCTGCGCCTTGGTGTAGAACCCGTCCTTTTCCAGCAGGTCGATGTTGTCCTTGGTCAACGACGTCGGGGTGAGCAGGATGGTGTCGACTTTCTTGCTGCCATTGTCGTACTGCGAGCTGAAGGCCGGTTTCTCGTTGCGGGCCAGTTGTACCGAGAGCTTGGCGGCTTCGGAGGCGATCAGCTTCAGCGGCTTGTAGACGGTCATGGTCTGGGTGCCGTCGATCACGCGCTTGACCGCCGCGAGGTCGGCGTCCTGGCCCGAGATCGGCACCTTGCCGGCCATTTTCTGTGCGGCCAGGGCCTGGATGGCGCCGCCGGCGGTGGCGTCGTTGGAAGCAACGATGCCATCGATCTTGTTGTTGTTCCGGGTCAGGGCGTTTTCCACGATGCTCAAGGCTTCGGTGGGGTTCCATTCCTTCACCCACTGCTGGCCGACAATCTTGATGTCACCCTTGTCGATGGCCGGTTGCAGCACTTTCATCTGGCCCTCGCGCAGGACCTTGGCGTTGTTGTCCGTGGGCGCGCCACCGAGCAGGAAGTAGTTGCCCTTGGGCGCGGCTTTCAGCACGCCGCTGGCCTGCATCTCGCCGACCTTTTCGTTATCGAAGGAAATGTAGGCGTCGATATCGGCGTTGAGGATCAGTCGGTCGTAGGAGACGACCTTGATCCCGGCCTTCTTGGCTTCGGCGACGGCGTTGGTCAGCACAGTGGCGTTGAACGGCACGATGACGATCACATCGACGCCACGGGAGATCAGGTTTTCAATCTGCGAGATCTGCTTCTGCTCGTTGGCATCGGCGGACTGGACGAAGACCTTGGCGTCGAGTTTTTCCGCCGCCGCGACGAAGTAGTCGCGATCCCGCGACCAGCGTTCCAGGCGCAGGTCATCGATGGAGAAACCGATTTTCGGATGGGTCGCATCGGCCATGACCGGAAGCGAGAGCAGGGCGAGGGCGCCGGCGAGCAGGGTACGTTTGAATCTTTTCATGTGGTGCGTCCTTTTATTGTTGTTTGAAAGACACTGCCTGACGATGAGCGTGATACCGGGTAGAACTGTAGAGCGTTGCAGGGCGCCGTGGGCACAGATTTGTCGCGAGAATGTAACAGCCGCTGTGCCCGACTTTTGCCCGTTGTCAGGAGTAGATAAACCGATTGACCACGTTTTCGAGCATCTCCTGGCGACCGCTGACGGCCTGGGGATTCAGGTCGTTGGTAAAGGCGTGCTCGGCCAGCGATTCCAGGCTGAAGTCGCCGGCCAGGACCGCTTGGCCGAAGGGTTGTTGCCAGCCGGCGTAGCGCTGGTCCTTGAATGCCTGCAACTGATCGTCCTGCACCATGGCCGCCGCGCGTTCCAGGGCGAGGGCGAGCACGTCCATGGCGCCGACGTGGCCGTGGAACAGATCGATTTCGTCCAGGCTCTGGCGCCGGACCTTGGAATCGAAATTGAACCCGCCATTGCCGAAGCCACCGGCCTTGAGGATTTCATAGGTGGCCAGGGTCATTTCCTCGACGCTGTTGGGGAACTGGTCGGTGTCCCAGCCGTTTTGCGGATCGCCGCGGTTGGCGTCGATGCTGCCGAAAATCCCCAGGGAGACGGCCGTGGCGATCTCGTGGTGGAAACTGTGACCGGCCAGGGTGGCGTGGTTGGCTTCGATGTTGACCTTGATCTCGTTTTCCAGGCCAAACTGCTGCAGGAAGCCGAACACCGTGGCGCTGTCGTAATCGTACTGGTGCTTGGTCGGCTCCTGGGGCTTGGGTTCGATCAGCAGGTCGCCCTTGAAGCCGATCTTGTGCTTGTGCTCGACCACCATGCGCATGAAGCGGCCCAACTGTTCGCGCTCGCGTTTCAAGTCGGTATTGAGCAGTGTTTCGTAGCCTTCACGACCGCCCCATAGCACGTAGTTGGAGCCTTTGAGGCGCTGGGTGGCGTTCATGGCGCTGAACACTTGGGCGGCGGCGCAGGCGAACACTTGCGGGTCCGGGTTGCTGGCGGCGCCGGCGGCAAAACGCGGGTTACTAAAGCAGTTGGCGGTGCCCCATAGCAGCTTGATCCCGGTTTGTTCCTGATGGCGTTCCAGGTGGTCGATCATCTGGGCTAAGTGGTTGCGGTACTCCTTGAGCGAATTGCCTTCGGGGGCGACATCGGTGTCGTGGAAGCAGTAGTAGTCGATGCCCAGCTTGGAGAAGAACTCGAAAGCCGCTTCGGCTTTGCCGATGGCCACTTCCATGGGATCCCCAGCGTGCTGCCACGGACGCTTGAACGTGCCGGCACCAAACACATCCGACCCGGGCCAGACGAAGGTGTGCCAGTAGCAGACCGCCATGCGCAGGTGCTCGCGCATGGGTTTGCCGAGCACCAGTTTGTTGGCGTCGTAGTGACGGAAGGCCAGCGGCGAATCGCTGGCGGGGCCCTCGTAGCGAATCGTGTCGACACCGGGGAAGTAGGGCATGTGCAGGTTTCCTTTTTATTCTTGGCGGTGTCCCGATACTAACGCCGGCCCCGTGGCTGCTGATTATGAAAATCACCAACGGGCAGTTCGATTTTGAGTATTGAGATTCGCCGTATGCGCGCCTAGTCTGTGTCGATCGGCACAGGGTTAAACCAATGAAAACCGTTCCGCCCGTTCACCGCATTGCGTTGCTGTTCAATGGCAGCAAGATCTACGACCGCGGCATCATCAGCGGCATCGGCAACTACCTGAGCAGCACGCGCGCGTCCTGGGACTTGTTTCTCGAGGAGGATTTTCTCTGCCGCTTGAAAGGCATCGAGCGCTGGCAGGGCGACGGCATCATTGCCGACTTCGACGACCCGCTGATCGGCGAGGCGCTGGCCGGGATCAAGCTGCCGGTGGTGGCGGTGGGCGGTTCCTATCAGGATGAGCGCGCCTACCCGAAGGGCATTCCCTACGTCGCCACTGACAATGATGCGTTGATGAGGTTGGCCTACGAGCACCTGATCGAAGCCGGGCTGACCCGCTTCGCCTGTTTCAGCCTGCCCGAGGCACAAGCCAATCGCTGGGCCCAGGAGCGGGAGAAGGCCTTCCGCCGGCTGCTGCAGCGCGATGGCCTGCACGCCGAGGTCTATCGCGGCATGGGCACCAGCGCACCGCTCTGGGACAGCGCCGTCGAACAGCAGATCGCCTGGCTGCAAAGCCTGCCCAAACCCATCGGTATCATCGCCGTCAGCGACGCCCGCGCCCGGCAACTGCTGCAAGCCTGCCTGACCGCCGGCATTGCCGTGCCGGAGCAAGTGGCGTTGATCGGCATCGACAACGACCCGCTCACCCGCAGCCTGACACGGGTGCCGCTGAGTTCGGTGATCCAGGGCACCGAAACCATGGGCCGCACCGCCGCGCGCCTGCTCCACCAGATGCTGCACGGCATGCCGTCCACGGGCACGCAAATCCTGGTCCCGCCTGATGCGATCAACGTACAGGTATCGAGCCTGCATCAACCGTTGGGCAATCCTTATGTCATGCAGGCCCTGCTCTTCATCCGCCAATACGCCTGCCAGGGCATCAAGACCGCCCAAGTGGCGGCTTATGTCGGGATATCGCGCTCATCGCTGGAAGCGCATTTTCGCAAGGAACGGGCCTGCAGCGTCCACGACGAAATCCTGCGCTTCAAACTCGCCGCCGCCGCCAACGGACTGGAAAACACCGACGCGCCGATTGCCGACATCGCCCAGAGCTGTGGCTTCAAATCGGCGCAATACCTGCACACCGTGTTTCGCCGCGAATTCGGCTGCACGCCACGGGAGTATCAGCAGGGGACAAATGCGACCACCCACTGACCCTCTGCCGAACCGCTCTTGATGAACTGACCCACCACCGAACCGCTCTTGTGGCGAGGGAGCTTGCTCCCGCTGGGGCGCGAAGCGGCCCTGAAACCAGGCACCCTGGTGGATCAGGCTAATTGAGTTGACGACATGGGGCTGCTGCGCAGCCCAGCGGGAGCAAGCTCCCTCGCCAAACAGCCTGCACCTGATGAACTGACCGACCACCGAACCGCTCTTGTGGCGAGGGAGCTTGCTCCCGCCGGGGCGCGAAGCGGCCCTGAACCCTGACACCTTGGTGTGTCAGGCTAATTGAGTTGACGACATGGGTCTGCTGCGCAGCCCAGCGGGAGCAAGCTCCCTCGCCACAAAGGGACAGTGACCCACCGCTGGGGGTACACCACCGAGTCTTTCTTGTGGCAAGGTGCTTGCCTCATCGAATATTTAGGGACGGATGGAATGACGCTCAGGGTCATGGTGGTCGGTGGGTATGGAAATTTCGGCAGTATCGTTTCCAGGCATCTGGTGGTGATGCCAGGCGTGCAATTGGTTATTTCCGGGCGTGATGCCCAAAAACTGCAGCGCAAAGTCGATGAGTTGAACACTCAATCGAACTCGGTGTGTGAAAGTTGGTGCGGCGACGCCATGGGGCCGGGCTTCAAATCCGTCCTTGGCTCGATGAACATCCAATGGGTCATTCATACCGGCGGCCCCTTTCAAGGGCAATCCTATGCAGTCGCCGAGAGCTGCATCGACGCGGGCGTGAACTACTGTGACCTGTCCGATTCGAGAGCCTTTGTCACCGGCATTGGCGCACTCGACGCCAGGGCAAAACAGGCAGGCGTGGCGATCCTCAGTGGTTGCAGCTCAGTGCCGACGCTCTCGGCCGCCCTTATCGATCAGCAGCGGTATCGATTTAAACGCATCGACACCATTGAACATGGCATTTCCTCTTCGGCCAAGATGCCGGGGTTGTCCACCGTCGAAGGCGTCCTCGCCTATGCGGGCAAGCCGATCAAGCAACTCAGGAATGGCCGGGTGCATGAGGTCCTGGGATGGCAGGATCTGACGCTTCGCAGATTGCGGCACATGGGGACCCGGGTATTGGCCAATGTCGACGTGCCGGACATGGATATCTTCGCCAGCCGCTATGGTGCCCGGAACCTGAGCTTCAAGGCCGGCGCAGGCCTGAAGCTAGGCGGCATCGCCAACTACCTGCTGGCCCAGGCAATGCGGATGGGGCTGGTGCGTGATCATGTTATTTGGGCCGCCAGGCTACATCGGTGGGGGCTCTGGTTCGAACGATTTGGCGATGGCAAAAGCGCAATGTACATCGACGTCCATGGCATGGGGGCCAATGGCGAACCGTTGTCGATGAACGTGCAACTCACCGCCATGAACGACAAGGGCCCGGAGATTCCCAGCTGTGCAGCCGTTGCGTTGGCGGCAAAAGTCGCCCAAGGGTATCTGCCCGAACCCGGTGCTAGGGCCTGCGTGGGTGAAATCAGTGTTGACGAATACATGGCCGCCATCAACGACCCCGAAAACTTGAGCCTGTCTGTACGCTTCTCTGACGAGCAGGGCTGACAGATGCTCTATCTTTGCCTGAAGTACCTCCACATCATTGCTGCCATTTTTCTCTTCGGCTTCGGCATGGGGTCCTATCTCTACCTGATCGCGGCCAGCCGCACCGCCAACCCTCAGGTCATTGCCCACGTGGCCAGGACGGTCGTTCAGTTCGACACTTGGATTACCACGCCCGCGGGCTTTATTCAGATAGGGACGGGCTACCTGCTGCTGAGGCTGGCCGGACTTCCCCTTACCACTGAATGGGTCATGACGTCGCTGATCATCTTTTTTTGCGTGGGCGCGCTCTGGCTTCCGGTACTGGTGCTTCAGAAGCGGCTACATGTGATGGCTTCGAACGCGGTTGGGGACGGGCGGGCGCTCGATGATCGATACTCATCCGTGTATCAAAAGTGGTTCTGGATGGGTGTTTTTGGATTTTTGGGAATGTTTGTCATTGTGCTGATCATGGTGACGAAGATGGCGCCACGTCAGTGGATCGAGCTATTGACGGGCTAAGTACCGATCCGTTCCACCGGATTGCTCTCAGGCGCGGGCGCCTTCAAGAAACGTCGCTCATGATCCGGATCCGGCAAAAGGCACACGTCGTACCTGCCAAACAGCCGGTATCGATTCAGGGCAATGCGATCGTAGGCCCAATCCCGAAACACGCGGGGGACGTAACGCAGCAGTTGCACCGGACGCCAAACCCAGGGCAGTAGGGCAACCACTTCAAGAATCGCCTCCGAGCGCACCCAGTAATGTTGGTCGCGAACCACGGCCATGGTGTCGAACTGCTGCAAGGGCAAGCCCGCCCAGGCCAGTAAGGCTTGTCCTTCGGGCGACTGGACGGAGGCCAACCGTACGCGTCGGGCGTGATCATGGCGGATCAGGAACTTCGCCCAGCCATTGCACAGTTTACAAACACCGTCGAACAGGACCACTGTCTCGCCTGGCTTGAGCAAGGGCGCGGGTGAAGGGCGGGTCTGGGAGATGGGCATGATTGGGGGGCTACACGGCGCTTGGTTACCCGGATAATACGCCTGTTCCAGCGTCAAAGGGCGTCCCGAAGGGGCGCTCGACCATGATGATTTCAAGGGCATGATCCGATCCATGAGCGATGACATCTACAACCTGTTCACCCGCTTCCAGACCCCCGATCCTGGTATCGGCCCACGGGAGCGGGCGCCGATGCTGGCTCAGGAACTGGCTTGGGCGCGCGAGCGTGCGACGATGCATCGCTTCAGCTGGGTCGTGGTGCTGGTGCCGCCGTTGAGCCTGGGCCCGGTGTTGCCGGGTATCGTGTTTCTGCTGGGGCTGCTGGCCTATCAGGGGTTATCCGCTCCAGGCGTTGACCTTGACCGGATCATCGGGGCCTCCTTTGGCTGGCTTGTGCTCGCCACCTTGCTGTTCATGGCGGCGTGGATCGTGCACAACGTCTGGCGTGATACGCGCGACCCGACCAAGCGTTATTGGGCGTCGATGCCCGATCAAGGGCTGGTCGAGCTCGAACACCATACCCTGGTTTCCGGCATCTGCCTGTGGTCCAACGACTATGACCCGGATTGCAACACCCTCATGCAATGGTCCGACGGCAAAGTGAAGTACGTGCAGGACAGCGGTGTGTCGCAATGGATCCTGGCCCGGACCGCGGCGGGGCATTGGCTGGTGCTCAAGGAGCAGTTTTCGGGCGACTTCAGTTACGGACGGGTAGGGCAAATGCCGGCGCCGGACAAGCTGCTGCAACCCCGTCAGGAACTGGCGATCGCTTTCGCCCCCGGTACGAACCTGCCGCTGGGCCGGCGTTTCGGCGGTGCGTTGATGCCATTGATGGATATGCCGTACTGGCTGTCTGCCGATGAACTCAAGCGCCTGGACGAGGCCGCCCATCACTGGAATTTCTTACCGCCGAACCGCTATGGGGTGGTCAATGACCAGGATGCCGCCTGGGTGCAACGGCTGGTGGACAGGGCGCAAGCCAGTGTCGGGCCGAGGCGGCAAGAGGGCTGCTGCGCAGCCCAGCGGGAGCAAGCTCCCTCGCCACAATGAATCGAGCACATTCCACGAAGGCCAGCCTGTCATTGGCCGGGCGCTAAAGCCACGTATCCACCACCCGCCGATCCAGTTCCTCCCAATCCGCCATGCCCAATACTCGCGTCGTGTTCAACCCGCGCAGATAGCCGCGCAGTTGATGGGCCGTGGCCTGCTTGAGCTCCGGGTCGGCTTCTGTATTGCTCAACAGCACGCTTTCGTACTGGACCAGATAGTCCGCCACCCGCTCACGAAAGTCGGGCAATACCGCATCGCGGATCAGATCAAACGTTCTCATGGATAGACCTCATCAATCTTTCTCGGCTTGCAACTATTGCTAGGAGTAATAGTGACCATTACCAAATGCAAGTTCTGCTTTGCCGGCAATCATTGGAAAATCAGCGCCATCGAACACGCAGCCCCGTATTTTTGTTTTCAGGACCCCGACCCATGCGCCGTTTATTTTTGCTTCCACTGGCGTTTTCCCCGCTGTTGCTCGCCGGTTGTGCCTCGGCACCGAATGACCCGACGCTGACCTTGCAGACCAGCAAGACGCCGGCCCAATACGCCGAGTGCGTCGTACCCAAATTGCAGGGCAATGCCTTGAACCCGTTGGTCTCGCAGACCCAGCGCAGCTACCGCATCGTGGTGCCGAGCAAAGTGTCGGCGGACAACGTGCTGGAAGCCTACAAGGCCGGCAGCGGCGGCAAGGTGTTCATCTACGAGCGCCACCTGCTGGCTTCCAACCTTCTGCCTTCGAGTTTTGAACGCGCCGCACAGGAATGCATCTGACCGGCCCGTAAACGTTTTTCACCGTGCTCCTTTGGTTGGCCGCAACCAACCAATTCCCTTGCCCCGCACCGTCTTCGGTCGCGGGGCTTTTTTTTGCCTGGCGGTTTCAGGTTAGCCAATCTTGCGCCCGGATGAATTCGATGAGCGCTTTCAGGGCCGGCGGCACATGGCGTCGGCTGGGGTAGTAGAGAAAAAACCGGCTTGGCGGCGCTTTCCATTGCGCAAGCAGTTCCGTGAGATGCCCGTTGCGCAGGTCATCGCGCGCCAGCTCCTCGTACACGTAGGCAATGCCTGCGCCATCTTTTGCCGCCTGGATCATCAGCGCATCGTCTTCAAGGATGAGTGGGCCGGTGACGGACAACCGGATCGGTTGCCCCTCGGCCTGATACTCCCAGGCGTAGAGCTTGCCGCTGGGAAAACGCCGGGCGATGCAGGCATGGTCGAGCAAGTCCCGTGGCGCCTGGACGATCCCCTTCGCGGCCAGATAGGTTGGCGCCGCCACAGTCACGAACGATTGAGGGGTCCCGACAGGGACGGCGATCATGTCGCCGGCCAGGCTTTCGCCAAAGCGCACACCAGCGTCAAACCCGCCGCTGACGATATCGGTCAGGCCATCATCGGTGACCAGGTCCAGTTGAATGCGCGGGTACCGGGCCACGAATGGCCCGAGCACCTTGGCAAAGACCGCACGCGCCGCCGGACGCGCTACGTTGAGGCGAAGCTTGCCGGCGGGCACGTCCTGCAGCGAGGTCAACTGCGCCAAGGCATCGGCAACCTGCTGCAGGGTAGGGGCCAGCGTTACCAACAGCTGATGGCCGGCCTCGGTCGGGGTCACGCTGCGCGTGGTGCGGTTGAGCAGCCTGACACCCAGGCGTGCTTCCAATGCACGCATCGCGTGACTCAATGCAGAGGCCGAAACGCCACGCTCGTCGGCGGCCTTGCGAAAGCTGCAATGGCGAGCGACGGCGGCGAAGGCATCCAGTTCGGACAGATCGGGGTGCTGACTCATGAATACCGTTCAGTAGTTCAAATACGATTACCCATCTTATCGTCATGAGATCCCTCGCGGATACTGGCCCACATCATCTGTGGAGAACGCACTATGCAAAAGAATCGTCTTGGATCATCGGATTTCCTGATTTCGCCCATTGGCCTGGGAACCTGGGCCATCGCCGGCACCGGCTGGGCATACAGTTGGGGCGCGCAGGATGACGAGGACAGCCTTGGCGCCCTTGAATATGCCGTCGAGCGTGGGGTGAACTGGATCGACACGGCGGCGGTTTATGGCTTGGGCCATGCCGAGCAATTGGTCGGGCAGTTGTTGCGTCGGGTACCGGCTTCGCGGCGTCCGTTGGTGTTCACCAAGGGCAGCCTGGTGTGGGACCCGGTCAGCCAGTTGATCTCACACTCGCTGAAGCCTCAGTCATTGCTCGCCGAGGTCGAGGCAAGCTTGCGTCGACTGCAAGTCGAAACCATTGACCTTTATCAGATCCACTGGCCGGCCTTTCCTGCCGACGGCAGCAGTGAAGGGATCGAGGAGGCACTTTCGGCCTTGGCCACTGCCCGCGAACAGGGAAAGATTCGCGCGATCGGCGTCTCCAATTTCGATGTTGCGCAACTCAAGCGGGCCCAGGCGGTGACCGAGATCGTCTCACTCCAGCCGCCGTATTCGGCCTTGATGCGAGACATCGAGGACGACGTCCTGCCATTTTGCGAGCAGGCGGGAATGGGGGTCCTGGCCTATTCCACCCTTCAATCGGGACTGCTTTCCGGCAGCATGACCCGCGAACGCATCGCCCAATTGCCCGACGACGATTGGCGCAAGGCGCGAAGCGCGGACTTCCAGGAGCCTCGCTTGAGCGCGAACCTGGCGCTGGTGGAGGTCTTGGCCGGTATCGGCGAGCGGCACGGGGTGAGTGCGGCGGCAGTCGCCATCGCCTGGGTGCTGCGCAAACCGGTGGTGACCGGCGCCATCGTCGGTGCCCGTCGTCCCGCCCAGGTCGATGGGTTGATTGCCGGTTCACAGCTGCGCCTCAGCGCCGAGGAAATCGACGAGATCCAACCTTTCCTGCCATTGGGCATGGGCACCAATGTCCCTGGGGGCGCTTGACGTTTACCGCGTGAGCGCTCGGGTTTGACGCTTCGTTGCATAACCGGCACTATTTGCTCGTTTGTGATCATTAGTGCTCGTTTACGCAGGTTGTAATGTCATGACTACTCCTCACGAAGCGTTCCCCGGTGAACGCCAGCAATTGATCAGCCAACGTCTCGCCCGGTATGGCCGGGTGATCGCGGCTGACTTGGCCAGCGAATTCAAGGTCTCCGAGCACTCGATCCGGCGTGACCTGGGCGCGTTGGCAGCGGCGGGGGTGTGCAAGCGCGTTTATGGTGGCGCGATCCTCGTGCCCGCGGCCGAAGGGTCGATGGAGGCGCGCGTGCGCAAAGACCCGGCGCGCAAGGGCAGCCTCGGCCAAGCCGCCGCTGCACTGTTGCGCGCGGGCCAGCACGTGTTCATCGACGCCGGGTCGACCAACCTGGCGATTGCCTGCGCCATCGATCCGCACCTGCCATTGACCCTCACCACCAACTCGCCGTTGATTGCGGTCCAGTTGATGAAACTGCCCCGGGCCGAAGTCATCCTGCTGGGCGGCCGCTTGAACCCAGTCGCCGGTGGTGTGATCGGGTTGACGGCTGTCCAGCAATTGCGCCAGTTCAGTTTTGACCTGTGTTTCCTCGGCGCCTGCGCCATCGATCCTGACAATGGCGTTACGGCGTTCGGCCTGGATGACGCGGAGTTCAAGCGCGCGGTGGTCGCGGCCAGTGGGCAGGTGATCGCGGCGGTGACCAATGAAAAGCTGTCCAGCGTTGCCCACTACCAGGTGGCCGCCTGCGAAGAAGTCGCCGCCCTGGTGGTGGAACACGACGCGCCGCGTGAGCGACTCGAACCCTTCTTCGGCCGAGTGACCAACGTCGTGACGGCGGACGGTGGACAGCGACGGGCCTGAAGTATTTGCCCAACTGGGCGGGGCAATCGAATAGATACTGCACGACCCCCATTGTCCGCCAGGCGATTTGCGTCTAGTTTGCTGGCCGATCACAAGTACAAAAAAATTAGGAGTCATCGATGCAACCGATTCGTCTCGGCCTGGTGGGCTACGGCAAGATTGCCCAGGATCAACACGTTCCAGCCATCCACGCCAACCCCGCGTTCCAACTGGTGGCGGTCGCCACGCAAGGACAGCCTTGCGCCGGGGTGGAGAACTTCCGCTCCCTGGGCGAGCTGCTGGAAAACGGTCCGCAGGTCGATGCGATTGCGTTCTGCACGCCGCCGCAAGGTCGATTCGCCCTGGTGCAACAGGCGCTGGCGGCCGGTAAACACGTCCTGGTGGAAAAGCCGCCGTGCGCCACGTTGGGTGAAGCCATGGCCTTGGTGGAGCAGGTTCGCGAGCAAGGCGTCAGCGGCCTGTTCGCCTGGCATTCCCGTTACGCCCCGGGCATCGAAGCCGCCCGTGACTGGCTGGCCAGCCGCACCTTGCAGAGCGTGCAGATCGATTGGAAGGAAGACGTGCGCAAGTGGCACCCGGGCCAGGCGTGGATCTGGCAACCCGGTGGCCTGGGCGTGTTCGATCCGGGCATCAATGCCTTGTCGATCGCCACCCATCTGCTGGCACTGCCGTTGTTCGTGGAATCGGCCGAGTTGCGCGTGCCGGACAACTGCCAGTCGCCGATTGCCGCCAGCATCAAGATGGCCGACGCGCGTCACCTCGATATCCGTGCGGAGTTCGACTTCGACCATGGTCATGACGAGCTCTGGAGCATCGAGATTCGCTGCGCCGAAGGCGTGTTGCGCCTGGACAACGGCGGTGCGTTGTTGAGCATCGACGGCGTGCGCCAGGCGGTATCCGAGGAGGGCGAGTACGCGGCGGCGTACCGGCATTTTCAACAACTGATCAACGACAAAACCAGCGACATGGACCTGCAGCCACTGCGCTTGGTCGCCGACAGCTTCTTTGTCGGCAGTCGGGCGGCGGTCGAGCCGTTCTACGATTAACCCAGGGAATTGCAGTTGAACGAACACACATTGTCCATGCGCCTGGAGCGCGTGGCGGCGCACATGCCGGCGGGCGCGCACCTGGCCGATATCGGCTCGGATCACGCTTACCTGCCGGTGGCCTTGCTGCGCCGTGGCGTCATCGCGACGGCGGTGGCCGGTGAGGTGGCATTGACGCCATTGCGCGCCGCCGAACGCACCGTGGTCGAAAATGACCTGGAGCAGCGGATCAGCGTGCGCCTGGCCAACGGCCTGGCGGCAATCGAGCCGGAGGACGGAATCACGGCGATCAGCCTCTGCGGCATGGGGGGCGAGACGATCCGCGACATCCTGGACAGTGGCAAAGCGCGGTTGAGCGGTCGGGAGCGCCTGATCCTGCAACCCAACGGCGGCGAACAACCGCTGCGCCAATGGCTGATGGAAAACGGCTACCGCATCCTCTGCGAGGAATTGCTGCGGGAAAACCGCTTCTACTACGAGATCATCGTGGCCGAGCGCGCCGGGCCGGTGGCGTACACCGCCGAGGAACTGTATTTCGGCCCGCTGCAGTTGCAAGCCCGAACCCCGGTCTTCCTGGCCAAGTGGCAGCGCCTGTTGCGCCAGAAGCAGAAGACCCTCATCAGCTTGGCCAAGGCGCGGCAAGCCGTGCCCGAGGAGAAGCTGCAAGAGATAGCCCGGCAGGTCCGCTGGATCAGCGCGCTGCTGGCTTGAGTGGCATTGAGGTTGGATGTGCCGACGTCATCGCGAGCAGGCTCGCTCCCACAAGGGGTTTTGTGGTGACTCGGGATGCAGTGACCATCCACACTTCCCTGTGGGAGCGAGCCTGCTCGCGATGAGGCCATCAGTCATTTCACCAAAATGAGCAACGCCCCGGTCCGGCCGCCCGCTTATCGACCCACCACCGGGTAGTGCTTGATACGACACGCGTACGAATTACCGTCGCCTTTACAGACGCCATCCAGGTAACGGTAGTCCACCCGTACCGACTGCCCTTTCCCGGGCCATTGCCGGCGGGGGAGCGTGGCTTGATAGTCCGGGGTTTCCGGGGTGAAGGTGAGCAACGAGCCTGGCTGCGGGCATTCCACCGAGGCGGATTTCGGCTTGACTTTCACCACCTGCGCCTGAAGCTGCGGATAGGGTCGTTTCAGCACCTCTACGACACGCAGCTCCATCTCACAGATCTGCCATGTCGAGGCCTGGACGGGCTCGCACAGCAAGGGAAGCGTCAAGGCAAGCAGTCCGAGGCATGATGCGTGAGTGTTCATCGTTGCCCTTGTTTGAAATGCTGGTGTTCGCAAAATCATAGCGCGGCATGGCGCCTTCGCCTGACTCAACCGTAAAGCCCCATCAACGAGAAAGACTTGTCCGTGGTCAGTGCGACAATCTCGGCCAGCGAATGCAGGAGCACCGGCACCAGCAGGCCACCGCTGGCCACTCTGGCGACGGCGAATACGCCGCCACAGGCGAAGATCAGCACGACCGTCAGCCAGTTTCCGTATTGGATGTGCATGCCGGCGAAGATGGCCGACGTCACGATGATCGCGATCCATGTCCAGGCACGGCTGTTCTCGTAGGGAAACAGCCGGAGCATGTAGTGGCGGAAGAATAATTCTTCGGCGATGGGCGGCAGCACGATCAGGGAGGCGATCTTGATCGTGGCCTGCCAATTGTTGAGCCCGTCCAGAAGCTCGGCCATGAACACTTCACGCGGCAACCCGAGTACGAGGACGGCGACCCCGAAAAGCAGGTAGGCCCCGATGGTGCCCATCGCTCCCCATTGCAGGGGTTTGCGGATGGAGCGACCTCGCCACTGTGAACGTAAATCGGCGCGATATTGCAAGGCGAAAAGGGCGAAGAGAAGGAGCGCGGTGATACCGGAGGTGGTCGTGAACGTCAGATAGGCCTGCATGTCTGCGGGGACGAAAAGGACCTCGGGCATCGCCGCCAGGAAGACGACCACGGTGGCCAGCACAAACATCCCGAGCCGGGGAAAGAAGCGGTAAGGCGATAGAGTGGAGGCGGGTGCAAACTCAGGGGTGGCACTTAGATTCGTCACAGTCACTCCATGAGTGCAAGGAAAAAGGCATGATGCCAGTGTTTTGATCGTCTGGGATGGGTTCCTATTGGCTTTGTGAAAAAGTCGGCAATTGGACCTGGTGGATACACCTGAACCACCGCCATCGCGAGCAGGCTCGCTCCCACACTGGATCTTCAGCAGACACAAAATCCGTGTGCACCTGGCCCCCCTGTGGGAGCGAGCTTGCTCGCGAAGAGGCCAGCACATCCAACCTCACCGCAAACTGACACACCGCCTTCGCGAGCAAGCCCGCTCCCACACTGGATCTTCAGCAGACACAAAACTCATGTACAACACAGAACCACTGTGGGAGCGGGCTTGCTCGCGAAGGGGCCAGCACATTCAACATCCATGTAACTGACCCACCGCCATCGCGAGCAGGCTCGCTCCCACACTGGATCTTCAGCAGACACAAAACTCATGTACAACACAGAACCACTGTGGGAGCGAGCCTGCTCGCGAGAGGCCAGCACATCCAACATCACTGCAAACTGACACACCGCCTTCGCGAGCAAGCCCGCTCCCACTGGAGGAGCGCGGTCTAAGCCGCCGTTACCGCAGCAACGGATATACACACGGACCCAAAGCACTCAGACCTGCTTCGCCCCCCCACCAATCTGCCAGACATACGGCGGTTCCGTCCCATTGATTTCCCAATCCCCAATAATCCGCTCCTTGTAGATCAACGGATTGTGCGAAGCGGCGGTACGGGCGTTGCGCCAGTGGCGGTCGAGGGCCTTGCTGGTGCTGGTGGCTGAGGCGCCGAGGGCATTGAACAGGTCGCTGGTGGCGCGTAGCACCAGGTCGGAGATCACCACCTGGGCCTGGGCCGACTCCAACTCGGCGGCAATGTTGGCGGTGTGTTCGGTCTCGGCGTTCTGGCTGAAGCGGCTTTCATAGGCACGTTGGGAAGCGCTCGCGGCCCGCAGGGCAGTGGCCTCGGCGGCATAGACCTGGGCCGAGGCCCGGCCGACCACTTGCTGCACCTGCACGTCCTGGCTCACTTCGCTGGCATTGCCGGTGCTGAAGACCCGGGTGCGTTTGCGCACTTGCTCGGTGATGTCATGGACCGCGGCACGGCCGGCGCCGGTCAGCACGGCGAGCAAGACCAGTTGATAAAACGCGGTCTGGTATTTGAAGCGGGTGGAGAAGTCGATGAGGTTTTGCGCCTCGACCAATGCGTTCTCGAACAGCGATGTTCCGCTGCCGGTGGTGCGTTGGCCAAAACCGTCCCAGTCATCGCTTTGCTTGACGCCCGGCTGGTGCACGCGTACGGCGGCAATCACGTCTGCACCGTTGTCGTCACGCTGGGCATACACGTCGATCCAGTCGGCGAAAATACTGCCGGTGCTGTAGTACTTGGCGCCATTGACCACCCATTGATCGCCCTGGCGGGAAACCCGGGTGACGACCTCGCCGATTTTCACCGCGCCGACTTCCGTCCAGGCGTTGCCCACCAACTCACCCTCGACGAAGCGCTTGAACCAAATGTCCTGCGGGCTGCTGGCATGGGCATTGAGACGGTCCTCGACGAATGCAAAGTGCCCGCGCAGGGCCTGGGGCAAGTTGGAATCGGCTTCGGCCAGTTCGATCAGCAGTTGCAATAGCTGCGGTAACGAGGCCCCGGCACCGCCATATTCGAGCGGTACGCGGATAGCGCCAAAGCCGGCTTCCTTCAGCCATTTCACCTGTTCAAAGGGCAGGCTGCGCGTCTGCTCCCGCTCCAGGGCGCCAGCCTGGATGCGCGCAAAGATCGGCCGGAAACGTTCGGCCAAGGGTTCGTAGTCGGTGCCAGTGGAAAGGATTGGCGGCAGGTGTTGTTGCTGTGCGGTCATGTTGATGTTCCTTCTTGATGGCGAGTAGGCGGGCAGGGGAAAAACCTGCCAGTGCCAAGGGCCTTTGCACAGTCCATGCCCGGCCCGCGACGTCCATGAATGCGGGGCCTGTACGACGCTCGTCGGTGATAGGGCTGTCCTGGCTGCGGACAATCTGTTGCGCAACTGTATGCCCGGCAACAGTTGTTGCGGCAGGCATCGAAACGCAGGTGTTCACCAGGCAACAGTGGAACAACAGCTTGCCCGTCGAGCGACAGTGAAGTGATTAGGCGGTACTTCCAACCAATTGATTATTAAAGATATATGAACGTGGCACGGTTGCTGCTCTACACCCTGTGCAGACGCTGAGGTGGCGTCTCCAGGCATGGGGTAAGTGATGAGCAAGCAATTCAAAGTGGTGGCGGTGTCAGGCAGCGTGCAGCACCCGTCACGCACCCTGGCCCTGCTCCAGGCAATAGTGGACAGGCTCGCGCAGCAACTGCCGATCGAGGTGCGCTTGATCGAACTGGCCAAGGTCGGTCCGCAGTTTGCCGGGGTGTTGCGTCGCGAGGCGTTGCCGGCTGCGGTACAGGATGACCTGCACGCCATCGAGTCGGCCGATCTGCTGATCGCTGCCAGCCCGGTCTATCGAGCCTCGTACACCGGCTTGTTCAAGCACCTGTTCGATTTCGTCCATCACGAAGCCCTTAAAAATGTTCCGGTGCTGCTCGCCGCGACAGGGGGCTCGGATCGCCATGCCTTGATCATCGATCACCAGTTGCGACCGCTGTTCGGCTTCTTCCAAGCCCTCAGCCTGCCGGTGGGCGTCTATGCCAGCGAAACCGATTTCAGCCAATACCGGATCTCCAGCGTACAGGTGCTGGACCGTATCGAGCGCGCCGTCGAATCGGCGCTGCTGAGCCTGGTCCCGAGCGCACGACGCGACGCCAGTGCCGCCTGATCCCTTTTCCCTTTCAAAACGAGCCGTGGAGTACATGCAATGAGCCAGGACACGATCAAATTTGCCTACTGGGTGCCCAACGTCAGCGGCGGACTGGTGGTCAGCAAAATCGAACAACGCACCGACTGGGGCATCGACTACAACCGCAAGCTGGCGCAGATCGCTGAAGCGGCCGGCTTCGATTACGCCTTGTCCCAGGTGCGCTTTACCGCCGGCTACGGCGCCGAATACCAGCACGAGTCCGTAGCGTTCAGTCATGCCTTGCTGGCCGCCACCACGCGCCTGAAAGTCATCGCCGCGGTGTTGCCGGGGCCGTGGACGCCGTCGGTGTTGGCCAAGCAGATCGCAACCATCGATCACCTGACGGGTGGCCGAGTGGCGGTCAACATCGTGTCGGGCTGGTTCAAGGGCGAGTTCACGGCCATTGGCGAGCCGTGGCTGGAGCACGACGAGCGCTATCGCCGTTCCGAAGAATTCATCACCGCCCTCAAGGGTATCTGGACCACCGATAACTTCACGCTGCGCGGTGACTTCTACCGCTTCCACGACTACACCCTCAAGCCGAAACCCCTGCAGCAGCACCCGGAAATTTTCCAGGGCGGCAGCTCACGTGCGGCTCGGGACATGGCCGCCCGGGTATCGGACTGGTACTTCACCAACGGCAATACCGTGGAAGGGGTCAAGGCGCAGATCGATGATCTCCAGGCAAAAGCCGCGGCCAACCACCACAAGGTCAAGGTCGGCGTGAATGCCTTTGTCATTGCCCGCGACACCGAAGAAGAGGCGCGGGCGGTCCTTGCCCAAATCATCGACCAGGCCGATCCCGAGGCCGTCAATGCCTTTGGCGACGCGGCGAAACAGGCCGGCAAGTCCAGCCCGGAAGGCGAAGGCAACTGGGCCAAGTCCAGCTTCGAAGACCTGGTGCAGTACAACGATGGCTTCAAGACCAACTTGATCGGTACCCCGCAGCAGATCGCCGAACGCATCGTCGCGCTCAAGGCCGTGGGTGTGGATCTGGTGCTTGCCGGGTTCTTGCACTTCCAGGAAGAAGTCGAGTATTTCGGCCGTAAGGTCCTGCCGTTGGTGCGTGAGCTGGAGCAACGCAAAGTGACGGCCAAAACGGCGGCGGTCGCCTAGGCGCGGGAGGCAGCAGGGCGGACGAGGGGCGAACAAGGTGCCGGGATTTAAGCACTGCGCCCCCATGAATGGGCCATCGCCGAACCGCTTTTGTGGCGAGGGAGCTTGCTCCCGCTGGGCTGCGCAGCGGCCCCAAAGCCAGTCACCGAGGTGTATCAGATGGATGTCATCCGCCTCAATGGGGGCGCTTCGCACCCCAGCGGGAGCAAGCTCCCTCGCCACAAAAGTCTGGGCGTCAGGTCGACAGGTTGACTACCCGGCCATCCCGAGTGTCCAGTGCCGGGCGGCGTCGATTGACCACCAACTCGCCAATCCTGATCAGCAACGTGCGGGTGACGTTGCGGCTCAGGCCCAGCAGGCTTGCGGTATGGACTTGATTGCAATTGGCGTATCGGTAGGCGGTGCGCAATAACTCGGCCTCGACCTTTTCATACACATCGCCATGCCCTTGCTCGAGCAGTTTCTCGAAGGCTTTCTGCAAGAGCGCCTCTGCACTTTGGGGTACAGGTTGCGACAAGTTGTCCTGGCGTTCGATGCGCAAGTTCGACAGGTGCAGGTCCTGCTCACCAATCACTTTGTTACGGCAAATCAGCAGCGTGTGGTGAATGACGTTTTCCAGCTCGCGGATATTCCCCGGCCAGGAATAATCGAGCAACTTGCGCTGCGCCTGGGCATCCAGCGTCACCTCGCCGTGACCGAGCCTGTGGCTGTATTGCGCAATGAAATGGCGTATCAGCGGCAGAATGTCGCCGGGACGTTCGCGCAGCGGCTTGAGCACCAGGCTGACCACGTTCAAGCGGTAATAGAGGTCTTCGCGAAAATGCCCGGCATTGATGGCTCTTTCCAACTGTACGTTGGTGGCCGCCAGCACGCGGACATCGATCTTGATGCTTTTGCGCGAACCCAGCCGGACCACTTCGCGTTCCTGCAGTACCCGCAGCAACTTGACCTGGATCGGCAACGGCAAATCCCCGATTTCATCGAGGAACAGGGTGCCGCCGTCCGCTTCCTCGAACCAGCCGGCCTTGGCTGTCAACGCGCCGGTAAAAGCGCCTTTTTCATGTCCGAACAGCTCGGCCTCCACCAGGCTCTCGGAAAACGCCCCGCAGTTGACCGCGACGAAGGGCTTGTGGCGACGGGCGCTGAGGTTGTGGACGTGGCGCGCCACCAGTTCCTTGCCGGTCCCGGTCTGGCCGATGATCAACACGCTGGCTTCACTGGGCGCGACTTGTTGCAGGTGAGCCAGCAAGGCGCGGGAGGTGGGGTCTTCGAAGACTTGGGCGGTGGCACGGATCGAGGTGGCCAGGCCGGGGGAGGGAGGTAGTGTTAGAAGCTGCATGACGGTGGCCCGTTAATGAGATTGCCGTGACTGAAGGTGGATGAATGCCAACATTTCCTTGAAAGCATTTCCGCGAAGCCATTGGGCTTAAGGCTTAATCTAAATGATCTAAAAAACTGATAATAAATAACTTTAAGCTATTTGCTTAGGCGACTGTGGGAGCAAGCCTCGCTCCCACAGTTCGGGGCTTGGCATTTATCCCTCAATGCGGATATGCGGGGTCACGGACATCCCCACTCGCAGTTTCGCCGCGGCGGGTTGGTCGGGGTCGATGCGAATGCGCACAGGCAAGCGCTGGACGATCTTGGTGAAGTTGCCAGTGGCGTTGTGCGGCGCAATGGCTGAATAGCTGACGCCGCTGGCAGGTCCCAGGCTTTGCACGGTGCCGAGCAGCGACTCGCCCGGCAACGCGTCGACCGTGATGTCCACAGCCTGACCCATCGCGACGCGCGCCAGCTGCGTCTCGCGGAAGTTGGCGGTGATGTAGACGGCGTCGAGCGGCACAATCGCCAGCAACGGTTGCCCGGTATTCACGAATGCGCCGATGCGCACGGATTTCTGTCCGATGGTGCCGGCGATCGGCGCCGTGATGCGGGTATAGGACAGCTTCAGTTCCTCGATGGCCTGCGTGGCTTGGGCATGGGCGAGGGCGGCCTGGGCTTTTTCCAGATCGGCCCTGAGGACATCCACCTGCTGCCGGGCCGCCTGCAGACCCGCCTCACTCCTGTCCCGACGCGCCCGTTGGATGCTCAATTGCGCTTCGGCCTGTTGTCGCGCTTGCACGGTGCCCGAGCCATCGTGGGCCAAATTGCGATACCGCGCTTGATTGGCACTGGCCAGTTTCAGCGCCGCCTCGTCCGCGGCCACCGCTGCTTGAGCCTGGCGAATGGCGGTTTGCTGCCGGCTCAGGTGCGCTTGCAGGCTGGCAATGCTGGCCCGGGCACTGGCGACCTGGGCGTTGGCCGCGTTCACGGCGGCGACGAAATCACGGTCGTCCAGTGTCGCCAACACGTCGCCTTTCTCGACCCGCTGGTTGTCTTCGATCAACACCGTCTCGATCGTACCGGACACCTGCGGCGCGACTGTGGTGAAGTCCGCGTGGACATAAGCGTCATCCGTTGACTGCGTCGATGAGCTGGATTCAGGGCGATTGGCGTAGAGCACTCCGGCGACTGCCACGGCGAGCAGCACGACACTGATGATCTGGGCTTTCTTCGGTAAGGCCATGATGAATTACCCATGTGAGGATGAGGATGAGGCGGCCTGCCTGGCAGGTGCCGGGATGTAGGCCAGCCGCAGCACGAGGGGAATCAGCAGCAGTGCCAGCAGGCCCAACGCGCGATAGGCATCGGCGATCGACAACACCAGCGACTGCTGGCTGACGATGCCCAGCAGTTCTGAGGGGAGCGGCGCCGAGGCCAGGGTATTGCTTGCCAGGGCCGCCTGGTCCAGCAACATTTCCCCATGGAAGCGGCCGCGCACGACCACGAGCTGTCCGACCAGCGCCGCGCCGAACAACGACCCGAAGGCGCGCAGGGTATTGATGGTGCCGGACACATACGGACCCTCGGCTGGCTGCACCACGCTGGTGATCAGAAACAGCATCGACACCACCGCCATCGGTTGTCCAAAGGCCTGTAGCGTTTGCGCCACGACGAACTGCTCGCGGTTCCAGTCGCTGGTCAATTGCGCGCCGCAAAGGCAGGCCAGGGCGATCAGGCACAGTCCCAACGCGAACATGAAGCGCGCATCAACCCATTTCTGGTACAGCAGCAGCGCCACCAGTGCCCCCAGGAGTAACTGCGGCAGCGCGACGATCAGCCCGATCGCGGCCATCTGCAACGGGCGATAGTCCTGCAGCGGCCCGAGGTAACTGGCCGGTAGCAACGAACTGGACAGCAGTACTACCAGCAACGAGACGAACAGGATGCAGCCCAGCCCCAGGTTGCGACGCCCGAGGATCTGCAACTTGATGAACGGCGAGGGATGAAACCATTCGGTCAACAGGTAGATCGCCAGCAAGGCCAGGCCCGCGAGCAGGGACGAGGTGATCAACGGTGAGTGAAACCAATCCAGTCGTATGCCTTGATCCAGGGCGACGGTCAGCAAACCAAGCGCCGGGACACCGCAGGCCATGCCGGCCCAATTGGCCTGGCGAAAACGTGGGAACTGGATCGGTTCCCGTGGCAGCCCCCAGGCGATCAAGCCGGCAGCGACCACGGCCAGAGGAACGATCTGCCAGTACACCCAGCGCCAGTCCTGCAGTTCGTCTGTCCAATGCCCCGCCAGCCAGATGGCCAGGTTGGGCGCGAAGGTCGCGGTCATCGCGTACATCGCCAGGCCGTACAACCGTATGGGTGGCGGCAGGAATTTCAGAGCCGCCATCATCAGCAACGGAATCGTCGTGCCGCTGGCGATGCCTTGCACAAAACGCAGGCCCAGGAGCAGATCGAGGTCATGGATGAACGGCAGGAGCAGTGCCAGCGACGTACACGTGGCGAGCGTCAACAGCTCAAGGCGCCGGAGCGAGAGCGTCAGGGCAAACCACGCGGCAAAGGGCATGGCAATCAGCTCCCCGGCGCTATACGCCGTGGTGAGCCAGGACGCATCGTCCAAGCCAAAGCCCAGTGCGCCTCTTACGTCCGCCAGCGCTAACGCGCCAACCCGGGTGTTCAGTCCCGCCATCATGGCCGCGAGGAAAATCCCGGCCAGACCGACCAGCTGGCGTTTCGACGACGTGGCCAAGGGGGCCGCGCGAGGTGCGACCTGGGTGGGCGACAACGCGATGCTGTTCATGGTTGCGGCTCCGGGTCCCAGCCGCCACCCAGGGACTTATAGAGATTGACCACGGTTAGCGTGGCGTTGGTGGCGCTGGCATTGAGGCTGGTCTGGCTGGCGAGCAGGTTCAGTTGCGCCGTGAGAACGCTCAGGTAGTCGGCGGCACCTTGCTGATAGCCGCGTTCGGCCGCGTGCAATGCCTGCCGGTTCTGCTCATACGAAACCAGCAGCTCGTCGTGTTGGCGCTGTTGCGCGGCCCAGGCGTCCAGGGCATCGTCCACTTCGTGCCAGGCGCGCAATACGGTGTGCCGATAAGCCAGGGCGGCGGTCTTTTGCCGTGATTCGTTCAAGGCCAGGCGCTGTACCAGGCGCCCGCCCTGGAAGATCGGCAGGTAAACCGTCGGCCCGACGGAAAAGAAGCGAGCGTCCCAATTGGCCAGGTCGCCGCTGTCGAAGGCTTCCACACCGATTCGTCCTTTCAGGCCGATACGTGGGTAGAAGTCGGCCTTGGCTACGCCGATGGCTGCGGTCGCGGCGTGGAGCTGCGCTTCGGCGCGCAGGATGTCGGGACGTCGCTGGGCCAGTTCAGACGGGACCCCGACCGGCACCCGAGTGGGCAGCGAAGGCAGGGGCATGGCCTGGCGCAGTTGTGCGTCGAGGGTACGAGGTGGTTCGCCCATCAACAGCGCCAGGGCATTCATTTGGGCATTGCGACGCTGGGCCAGTTCGGGAAGCATGGCCTTGATCGTCGCCAGCTGCGCGCGTGCGGAGGAGGTTTCGAAGCGTGTCGCCACGCCATTGCGCTCGCGACTTTCGGCCAGGCCCAGGGTGCGCTCGGCGATCGTCCGGTTCTGTTGGGCGATGTCCAGTTGGGCCTGGGTGCCACGCAGTTGCAGGTAGGTCCGTGCCACTTCGGCGGACAGGGCCACCCGAGCGGCTTCGCGCTCATAGACCGTCGCCTCCAGCGTCGCCGCCGCACCTTCGCGCGCGCGGCGGGCCCGGCCCCACAGGTCGATTTCCCAACTGGCATCGAAACCCATTTGCCAGAAGTTGCTGGGGGCCGTCGGGGCGCCCAGCGCGGCGAACTTGCCATGTTCACTGAGCGCCTCCCGGGCGTAACTGGCATTGGCGCCGACGCTGGGCAGCAACTGCGAAGCGGTAATCCCCAGTTGCGCTCGGCTTTGATCGATGCGTTCGGCGGCTATCTGCAAATCAAGGTTGCCGGCATGTGCCTGTGATTGCAACTGAGTGAGCAGCGGGTCGTTGAATAGTTGCCACCATTGGCTGGGAACGGCGCCGGGGAGCAGGGAGGCGTCGCGTCCATGCTCGGGGCGGAGCGTCAGTTGCGCGGCGTCAAGTTCGTTCTTGGGTTCCATGAAATCGGGGCCCACCGCGCAGCCGGTGAGGGCCAGTGTTGTGAGCACGACCATGGGTTGCAAGCGGCGTTGAAGTAGTTCGAAAAAAGCCGGCATGGGCCGTTCCCCACAAGGTTGCAGCGCCGCTGCGCGAGCGTGCGCCTGGGCTTGATCGATCCTTGGATAGCGAGTCGTCCGCTGTGGGGTCATGGTATTGAGCGGTTGCGGCGAGGGCACTTCTACATCGGTTCAGCCAAGTCATACCTCGGTGGCGGGGGATGTATACGAAGGTATGTGTTGAGCCTGGGGGTATGGTTTCTTAGCTGGGAATGGGGTGTATATCCATCAGATCGGTGGGAGCAAAGCTTGCTCGCGATAGCGGTGGCTCAATGTGCCGGACGCAGAGCCGTCTCGATGCACTCCAGCAGCTCGTCGGTATCACAAGGCTTGGGCAAACAGGCGACCAACCCCGGCGTATGCGCCCCCAGGTCCGGATAAGCGGTAATGAAGATAGTGGGAATCCGCAAGCCCATGGCTCCGAGCTGTTCATGCAGCTCCAGGCCACTCATGCCCGGCATCTGGATATCGGAAATCAGGCAATGGGTACTGGCCGGGGCTTTGGCGTCCAGGAACTCGATGGCACTGCAATAAGTTCGAACCTTGTAGCCACTGGAACGCAACAGGCTATCCAGGGCTGTCCGAACGGATTCGTCATCGTCAACAACGGCGATAATCCTCGTGTTGCGTATCTGCGTGGCTTGCGTCATAGGGGTCGCTCGTAACAGCGCCTGTCGTGACTACACGATACGCGGTCTCATAGGGGGCAGAAGTATACCTGCGTATAACGGCCTAAGACCTAAGGGTCGGTGCCTTGTGCCTGGTGCAGCACCAGGCCATGAAAAAATTGTGAAGCGCTTTCGTGAGGCGCTAATCTAAAGAGCGCAACACACCCCGTCCTGGATCCCGGCACATGCTTCACCCTCAGGCATCCAGCGCAGCCACGGAAGTCGCCTCCTGGTGACGACATCGGCAAGTGCAACATGACACTGGACGACAGCCGACGGCAAAGTGCGGCAGACCAAACAAAATAGTGCTCCTGTGCCGATGGAATAACAGCATGCAAATATTATGGGACGATGGTGAGCGTATCTTCTGTCGGGAATTGCGCTCGGGTGTGGACGGCGACGATACGGTCCTGGTGGCCCGGCCCGCGACCGAACAGCCTCGCCCTGGTTGCCTTGACCGGCTTGTCCATGAGTTTGGCCTGAAGGATGAACTCGATGGCGCCTGGTCGGTACAACCCCTCGACATGGTGCGCGAAGGGCCCCAGGTGCAACTGGTGCTCGCGGATCCCGGCGGCGTGCCGCTCGTGCAACTGTTGATCGCACCGATGGAAACGACGACGTTCCTGCGCCTTGCGGTGAGCATTGCCGTGGCGCTGGGCAAGCTCCATCAGCGCGGCATCGTCCACAAGGACATCAAGCCCAGTCACATCCTGGTGAATTGCGACGATGGCCAGGCACGGCTCACCGGGTTCGGCCTGGCCTCGCGGCTGCCGCGCGAGCGCCAGGCCCCCGAGACCCTGGCCGGCACGCTCGCCTACATGGCCCCCGAGCAGACCGGCCGAATGAATCGCTCGATCGATTCGCGCAGTGACCTGTATTCCTTCGGCATAACGCTCTATCAGATGTTGACGGGATCGCTGCCGTTCACTGCGTCCGACCCGATAGAGTGGGTCCACTGCCATATCGCCAAAATGCCTTCGCCGCCCAGTGTGCGGGTCGAAACCATCCCCGAGATACTGTCCCAAATTGTCATGAAGCTGCTCGCCAAGACCGCCGAGGAGCGCTACCAGACGGCCGCGAGTGTCGAACATGATCTGCGCCGTTGCCTGGCGCATTGGACACAATCGCGGCACATCGATGCCTTTGCCCTGGGCGAACAGGGCGCCTCCGATCAACTGTTGATCCCTGAGAAGCTCTACGGCCGTGAGCGTGAAGTCGAGACGCTGGTTACCGCGTTCGGTCGGGTGGTCGAAACCAGCGCGCCGGAACTGGTGCTGGTGACGGGCTACTCCGGTATCGGCAAGTCCTCGGTGGTCAATGAGCTGCACAAGGTCCTGGTTCCACCGCGCGGCCTCTTCGCCAGTGGCAAATTCGACCAATACCGGCGAGACATTCCTTACTCGACCCTGGTGCAGGCCTTCCAGAGCCTGGTGCGCACGTTGCTGGGCAAAAACGACACGGAACTGGCGCATTGGCGCGAGGCGTTGCTGGATGCGCTGGATGCCAATGCGCGGCTCATGACCGATCTGATTCCCGAACTCAAACTCATCATCGGCGAGCCGCCAGCGGTCCTGGCACTTGACCCCCAACAGGAGCAACGCCGCTTCTTACTGATATTCAGGCGCTTCATCGGTGTGTTCGCCCGCGCGGACCATCCGCTCGCCCTGTTTCTTGACGACTTGCAGTGGCTGGACGCGGCGACGCTCGACCTGCTGGAGGATCTGCTGACCAGCGCCGATGTGCGCCACCTGATGCTGGTGGGGGCCTACCGCAGCAACGAGGTGGACGCCACGCACCCGTTGACGGGCAAGCTCAAGGCTATTCGGAGCGCTGGGGGCAAGATCAGCGAGATCACCCTGGCGCCCCTCGTCAAGGTGCACGTCGAGCAGTTGATCGCCGAAGCCCTGCATGACGCCCTTGATCGTGTCGAGCCGCTGGCGCAACTGGTGCTGGACAAGACCGCGGGCAACCCATTCTTCGTGATCCAATTCCTGCAGGCCCTCGCTGACGAGCGATTGCTGACTTTCGATCACGAGGCGCGGCAGTGGTGGTGGGATCCGCAGCGCATTCACGCCAAGGGCTACACCGACAACGTCGTCGACCTGATGGTTGGCAAATTGGTCCGCTTGCCCGCCGACACGCAGCAGGCATTGCAGCAACTGGCGTGCCTGGGCAACGTGGCTGGGCTCAAGGCGCTCTCCACCGTTCTGGACATCTCCCTGACTCAGGTCCGGGCGGTTATGTGGCAGGCGGTCCGCCAGGAACTGGTCGAGCGGCTGGACGATGCCTATGGATTCGTTCACGACCGCATTCATGAGGCCGCTTACTCGCTGATCCCCCAGGCTGCGCGTGCCGAGACGCACCTGCGCATTGGACGGTTGCTCGCGGCACAAACGGACGCCCAAGCGCTTGAAGAGGCGATCTTTGAAATTGCCGGCCAGCTCAATCGTGGCGCGGCATTGCTCACCGACCGGGCTGAGCGGGAGCAGTTGGCTGAATTCAACCTGCTGGCCGGCCAGCGGGCCAAGGCCTCGACGGCCTATGCTTCGGCACTCAACTACCTGGCCACCGGCGTGCAGTTGCTGGATGAGGACTGCTGGACAGGGCGTCATGACTTGATTTTCGGGTTGGAATTGAACCGGGCCGAATGCGAGTTCCTTACCGGACAACTCGGTGCCGCGGACGAACGCCTGAAGGCCTTGGCCGACCGCGCCGTGACGGTGATCGAGCGGGCCAACGTGGCGTGCCTGCTGATGGACGTCTACCTGCTCCTGGATCGCAGCGACGGTGCGGTGGCCGTCTGCCTCGACTACCTGCGTCATGTGGGGATCGAGTGGTCGGCCCACCCGAGCGACGACGATGTGCGTCACGAGTACGAGCGCATCGGGGAACTGCTTGAAGGCCGGGCCATCGAGGACCTCATCGATCTGCCGCTGATGGTGGACGCCACCTCCCTGGCGACGCTCAACGCACTGGGTAAGCTCTTTGCGCCGGCCTTGCAGAGTGAAGCGAACCTGGCGGACCTGTTGATCTGCAAGGCGGTCACCTTGAGCCTGGAGCAGGGCAACTGCGATGCGTCCTGCGTGCTCTACGCCAATCTGTTCCGAGTCGCCGGCCGGCGGTTCGGTGACTACCAGATGGGATTCCGCTTTGGCCAGCTTGGTTGCGACCTCATTGAAAAACGCGACCTGCGGCGATTCGAGGCCAGTACCTACCTCTGTTTTTCATGCTTTGCCGTGCGTTGGATGAAGCCGGTGGGGCAATGCCGGGACCTGTTGCGTCGTTCGTTTGCGGCGGCGAATCGGATCGGTGACCTGCCGTATGGAGCCTACGCCGGCAACAACCTCACCGCCGATCTGCTGTTCGCTGGCGAGCCGTTGATCGATGTACAAGAAGAAGCCGAGCGGGGCCTGGCCTACGCCAAGAGGGTGCACTTCGGGCTGGTGACCGATTTTATTATCGCCCAGCTGGCGCTGATCCGAATGCTTCGGGGCGTGACGCTGACGTTCGGCTGCCTGGACGACGGCCAGTTGAACGAGCCGGCCATCGAAACCCACTTGTCCGGCAACCCGGATCTGGTCCTGGCTGAATGTTTGTATTGGGTCCGCAAACTGCAGGCCCGCTACCTGGCCGACGATCCTGAAGCGGCCATGGCGGCCGCTGCCAAGGCCCAGGGTTTGCTCTGGGTTTGCCAGTCGTTCTTCGAGGAAGCCGAATACCATTTCTATGGCGCCCTGACGCGGGCCGCCTATTGCGACCGTGTGCCGGTGGACGCGCGCGAACCTCACTGGGTGGAGTTGGCGGCCAATTACCGCCAGCTCCAGACATGGGCACAGCAGTGTCCAGAGAACTTCGCCAGCCGCACCGCGTTGGTGGGTGCCGAAATGGCCCGGGTCGAAGGGCGTGTGGTCGATGCCGAGTCGCTGTACGAGCAAGCCATCCATGCCGCGCAGCAAAGCGGTTTTGTCCATATCGAGGCGCTGGCCAACGAGCTTGCAGCGCGCTTTTACGCTGCCCGTGGTTTCGACAAGATCGCCCGCGTCTATCTCCAGGATGCTCGTTACGCCTACCAGCGTTGGGGCGCTGAGGGCAAAGTGCGGCAGTTGGAGCAGACCTATCCATTGCTGAGGACCGAAGCGCCTGTGCCCGGGCCAACGACGACGATGACGACGCCGGTCGAGCACCTGGACCTGGCCACCGTACTCAAGGTCTCCGAGGCGGTGTCGGGGGAAATCGTGCTGGATAAACTGATCGACATGGTCATGTGCACGGCGATCGAACAGGCCGGCGCCGAACGCGGGTTATTGATCCTGTCCAGCGACGGCGAGTACCGAGTCGCGGCGCAGGTGACCACCGGCAACCACGTAACGCAAATCCACAATGCCCCGGTGAGCGCGGCACTGTTGCCGGAGTCGATTCTCTACCACGTCCTGCGCACCGGGGAGAGCGTTTTTCTTGACGATGCCCTGATCGCGGCGCCGTTTGCCGCGGACCCGTATATCCGCCAGCAGCGTGCCCGCTCGATTCTCTGCGTGCCGTTGCTGAACCAGGCCAAGCTCGTCGGCGCGCTCTATCTGGAAAACAATCTGGCTGCCCATGTGTTCAATCCGACCCGTATCGCCGTGTTGAAACTCTTGGCGTCCCGTGCGGCCATCTCTTTGGAAAATGCCCGCTTGTATCGCGAAGTCGCCGAGCGCGAAGCGAGGATCCGGCGCCTGGTGGACGCCAACATCATTGGCATTCTGTTTTGGAATGCCGATGGCGACATTATCGAAGCCAACGATGCCTTTCTGCGCATGGTCGGCTACGAGCGCGAAGACCTGGCCTTGGGCCGCCTGGGCTGGCGGGACCTGACGGTGCCGGAGTTCCGCGAACTGAGCGAACGCTCCCTGGCCCAGGCATTGCTCACCGGGCACGCCCGGCCTTATGAAAAGGAATATTTTCGCAAGGATGGCAGCCGCCTGCCGGTCATCGTCGGCCTGGCGCTGTTCGAGGCCAATAGCAGGGAAGGGGTCGCCTTCGTGGTGGACCTGACCGAACGCCGGCAGGCGGAAGAAAAGATCCGCGAAAGCGAGCGACGTTATCGCGAGGTGCAAACCGAGCTGGCCCACGCCAACCGAGTCGCGACCATGGGGCAGTTGGTGGCTTCGATCGCCCATGAAGTCAACCAGCCGATTGCCGCGACGATCCTCAATGCCGATGCCGCCCTGCGTTGGCTGAACACCCAGCCACCCGAGATCGAGGAAGTCCGCCAGGTACTGGGGCGCCTCATCTACGACGCCAATCGGGCGGCGGACGTGTTGGGGCGGATCCGTGGGCATATCCGCAAGGCGCCGCCACAAAAAGGCCCGGTGGACATCAACATTGCCATTGGCGAAATGATCGAGTTTACCCGCGGCCAGATCATCAAGAGCGGCGTCTCGATCCAGACGCACCTGGCCGACGGTTTGCCGCTCATCCAAGGTGACCGGGTCGAGCTGCAACAAGTGCTGCTCAACCTGATCATGAATGCGCTCGAAGCGATGAGCTGCGTCAACGAGGGCGAACGGCAGTTGTGGATCTGCGCAACGTCAGAGGGGGCCGATTGGGTGCTGGTGAGTGTGAGCGATTCGGGGCCGGGGTTCGCCTCGGAAAACGTCGACCAGGTGTTCACGTCGTTCTACACCACCAAACCCACCGGGCTGGGCTTGGGGTTATCGATCTGTCGTTCGATCATCGAGTCCCACGGCGGTTGCCTGAAGGCCTGCGTCAATCAGCCTCGCGGCGCTACCGTTCAATTCACGTTGCCCATCGTCCAGGGGGAAACGCCTGCCTGAGGACTCGACAGCGTTCGATTCATACTTAGGTTTAAAGGCTGCATATCAATAGATCACCGGTTCCACTCCCACGTACAAATGCAACGTCGCAACCCGGGCGATAGATTGGCCTCACGGGTTGCGGAGTGTGAGCCATGATCGATTTAACCCACCGGGCAATGGATGGACTTTCTGCGCTTCGTTCGGTCGCGCTGGTTTTGATGGCGCTCGTCACGGCGAGCGCTTTCTATCGCCTGGGTACGCCGATGCTGGACGGGCAGGGGTGCGCAGCGGCCCGCAATCGCGGTCTGTCTGATATCGCCTTGAAATGGGTGCATGTCGAACGGTCTGGGGCCACGTTGCCGATCGGCGCGCACCTGATCAGCCCACGGGGGTTCTATCTCCATCACGGGATCTACCTGGGCGACCTGAAAGTCGCCCACTACTCCGGCTTCAGCGGTTCGCTGAGATCCGGCCCCATCGAAGTGATCGACCTTGAACATTTCGCCCATGGCAAACCGGTCTGGATAGCACAGGAACCGTATGAATTTTCCAATGATGAAGTCGTCAGGCGGGCGCTTTCACGGATCGGTGAGAACCGCTATCGGATTCTGTCCAACAACTGCGAACACTTTTGCAACTGGTGCATCAGCGGAAAACACTACAGCGCTCAGGTCGACGCTTATTTCCAGCGTCCCCGTGATCTATTCGCTTTAATTTCGACGCTGGAGCCGCAGCTGATTGCCTAGGTACAGCGCAGGCTGGACAAGGTCGCTGTGCTACACTTTTTTTTCGTTTCGGTCGCCGGAAGGGTCGTGAATGAACGGTAATGCTTCATCCAATGAGGCGGGTCTCAAAGGTTCTATTGTGTTCGTGGTGGATGACGATGCCTCCATGCGCGATGCGTTGAGCAACCTGCTGCGCTCGGTCGGGATCCGCGTCGAGACGTTCGCCTCCACGGCGGATTTTCTTCGGCAGCCGAAGACCGAGTGCCCCAGTTGCCTGGTCCTCGATGTACGGTTGCAAGGCGCCAGTGGCCTCGACTTCCAGGCGCAGTTGGCGGAGTCGAATACGAATATCCCGATCATCTTCATCACCGGCCACGGCGACATCGAAATGTCGGTCAAGGCGATGAAAGCCGGTGCCGTGGATTTCCTGGCGAAACCTTTCCGTGAACAGAACCTGTTGGATGCGGTGTCCGCCGCGCTTCAGGCGGATGTCCGGCGACGGCAGGTCGAACAACAGTTTGCCGATCTGCATGCCCGCTACCAGACGCTCACCGCCCGTGAAAAAGAGGTCATGGGTTTTGCGGTCACGGGGTTGATGAACAAGCAGATCGCCGGGCAAATGAACCTGAGCGAAATCACGGTGAAGATCCATCGCGCCCATGCGATGAAAAAAATGTGCGCCAGGTCGTTTGCGGACCTGGTCCGGATGGCCGAGGCGTTGGGCTCCGGGCAGAGTCGGTGAGCGTTCTCAACGGCTGCGCAGCCGAGCGGGAGCAAGCTCCCTCGCCACGGGGGCAGCGTTGTCTGGGCTGGCGCCATCGCGAGCAAGTTCGCGCTCACAGGGGAGTTACCCTTGGAATGCAAAAAGCCCCGTCACAGTGGACGGGGCTTTTGACTTGCCGCTTGAAGCTTACAACTCGGGGCTGCCCTTAGAACACCACACCCTGGCTGCGCAGGTAGTCGTCGTAGGTGCCGCTGAAGTCGACCACGCCGTCGGCGCTCAGCTCGATGATGCGGGTGGCCAGGGACGATACGAACTCTCGGTCATGGCTGACGAAGATCAGCGTGCCTGGGTAGTTTTCCAGCGCCAGGTTCAGCGCTTCGATGGACTCCATGTCCAAGTGGTTGGTCGGTTCGTCCATCACCAGCACGTTCGGCTTTTGCAGGATCAGCTTGCCGAACAGCATGCGGCCCTGTTCACCACCGGAAATAACCTTGACCGACTTGAGGATCTCGTCGTTGGAAAACAGCATGCGGCCCAAAGTGCCACGCACCAGCTGCTCGCCACCCTGGGTCCACTGGCCCATCCAGTCGAACAGGTTGACGTCGTCTTCGAAGTCATGGGCATGGTCCTGGGCGTAGTACCCCAGTTCCGCGGCGTCGGTCCATTTCACCGTACCGGCATCCGGTTCCAGTTCATTGACCAGGGTGCGCAGCAAGGTGGTCTTGCCGATACCGTTCGGGCCAATGATCGCCACGCGCTCGCCGGCTTCGACGGTGAAGCTGAAATCCTTGAACAGCGGCTTGCCGTCAAAGCCCTTGGCCATGCGTTCGACGATGACCGCCTGGCGGTGCAGTTTCTTGGTCTGCTCGAAGCGGATGAACGGGCTGACGCGGCTCGATGGCTTGACCTCGGCCAGTTGGATCTTGTCGATCTGCTTGGCGCGGGAGGTGGCCTGCTTGGCTTTCGAGGCGTTGGCCGAGAAGCGGCTGACGAACGACTGCAGTTCGGAAATCTGCGCTTTCTTCTTGGCGTTGTCCGACAGCAGTTGCTCGCGGGACTGGGTCGCCACGGTCATGTACTCATCGTAGTTGCCCGGGAACAGGCGCAGCTCGCCGTAGTCCAGGTCCGCCATGTGGGTGCAGACACTGTTCAGGAAGTGACGGTCGTGGGAGATGATGATCATCAGGCTCGAACGCTGGGTCAGCACGTTTTCCAGCCAGCGGATGGTGTTGATATCCAGGTGGTTGGTCGGTTCGTCGAGCAGCAGCACTTCCGGGTCGGAGAACAGCGCCTGGGCCAGCAGTACACGCAGCTTCCAGCCTGGCGACACTTCGCTCATCGGGCCGAAATGCTGTTCGATGCCAATCCCCAGGCCCAGCAGTAGTTCACCGGCGCGGGATTCGGCGGTGTAGCCGTCCATCTCGGCAAATTCGGTTTCGAGCTCGGCCACGGCCATGCCGTCTTCTTCGGTCATTTCCGGCAGCGAATAGATGCGATCGCGCTCGGCCTTGACCTTCCACAGCTCTTCGTGACCCATGATCACGGTGTCGATCACGGTGAATTCTTCGTAGGCGAACTGGTCCTGGCGAAGTTTGCCCAGGCGCACGTTCGGCTCGAGCATGACCTGGCCACCGGACGGCTCGAGGTCGCCACCGAGGATTTTCATGAAGGTCGACTTGCCGCAACCGTTGGCGCCGATCAGACCGTAGCGGTTGCCCGCGCCGAATTTGACAGAGACGTTTTCGAACAGTGGCTTGGCGCCGAACTGCATCGTGATGTTAGCTGTAGAGATCAAAGGTTTATCCTGCGGAACATTCAGAGTAGCTAAGGGTGCGGCAGTACCTGTTCAGTACCTGTTTGCGCACGTCCCGACCGCGCAAAGGCGTCGCGGTCGCAAGCGCAAGGGTCCATCCGGCATAAGAGGACAGCAGCATACGGAGCGCCCGGCCCGGGTAGACGTGCGCCGAAACCGCAGTTTGCGGCATCGGCCAAAGGGAGCGCGTGATAATTGGCGGCGATTGTACTGATCTGGCCGCATTAACGATAGGGTATTGCCCGGACAAGACAGTTTTTCACAACTTCAGGATAACTTTTGGTTACAAACTCTGGCTAAAATGCCACCTCACCCAATGCCATCTCCCTTGCCGCTTGGTTGGCCCGGAGACGCAGCCTGTTCACTCCCTGCTTTGTGACGGACTTTCGTGAAGCTCATCATTGTCGCGATCTACCTCCTCTCCATCGGCTACGTCCACCTGCGTGGACGCGTGCGGCATAAGGTCGGACGCCAGCTGAGCGATCATTCGTCTTTTCTCGCACCGATCAATTGCCTGCTTTACCTGTGCTCGAAACTGCCCAACAGGCCTTTCCTGAGCCCGACGCAGTTCCCGGACCTGAGTCCGCTGCAGGCTCATTGGGAAGAAATCCGGGCCGAAGGCCAGAGCCTGCTGCGGGCGGGGGAGATCAAGCGTTCCAATCAGTACGACGACGTGGGTTTCAACTCATTCTTCAAGACCGGCTGGAAACGTTTCTACCTGAAGTGGTACGGCGACAGCCATCCGTCGGCCATGAAATTGTGCCCACGCACCACCGAACTGGTGCAGAGCATCGGGTCGATCAAGGCGGCGATGTTTGCCGAGTTGCCGCCGGGGTCGAAGCTGGTCCGGCACCGCGACCCATATGCCGGGTCCTATCGCTATCACTTGGGCCTGGAAACGCCCAACGATGCCGGCTGCTACATCAATGTCGATGGCGAGGCTTATCACTGGCGTGATGGCGAAGCGGTGATTTTTGACGAAACGTTCATTCATTACGCCGAGAACACCACCGACCAGAACCGCATCATCCTGTTCTGCGACGTGGAGCGGCCGATGAAGTTTCCCTGGGCCACGGCGTTCAACCGCTGGTTCAGCCGCACCGTGATGGCGGCGGCCGGCGCGCCCAACGACGCGGGCGACAGGACGGGCGGCCTGAACCGGGCATTCTCCAGGCTCTACAAGATACGTTTGCAAGGCAAGGCCCTGAAAAAGCGCAACCGCAGGTTGTACTACCTGCAGAAGTGGGCATTTTTCGGTGGATTACTGGCGATCTTCGTTTGGATCTAAACCCCGTAGGAGCTGGCGAAGCCTGCGATCTTTTGATCTTGATCTTGATCTTGATCTTGATCTTGATCTTGATCTTGATCTTGATCTTGATCTTGATCTTGATCTTGATCTTGATCTTGATCTTGATCT